>NZ_JANPCM010000687.1:0-20438 GCF_031430955.1 Ferruginibacter sp. | reverse complement strand
CTTTAATAATATCCCTTTCGGAAAACATACTTCCGACCATATGTTTGTAATGGAGTATGCTGATGGACAATGGGGCAATTTCAGCATCATACCTTATCAGGGTCTTGTACTTGACCCTCAATCCAAAGCCTTACAATATTGCCAGTGTATTTTTGAAGGTATGAAGGCAACGATGGGGGCAGATGGGATTCCAAAATTACTACGACCCGATTTGAATATTGAACGTTTTAATCTTTCGGCAGAACGCATGTGTATGCCTGCTGTGCCACATGATATTTTTTTAACCGCTTTAAAGGCCATAACGAGCCTGGAAATAAACTGGATTCCGAAAGCAGCAGGAAGTGCTTTATACCTGCGCCCAACAATGATAGCAACGGAAAGTTCTTTAGGGGTAACGCCTTCTGATACCTACACTTTTTATATTTATACGGGTCCTGTTCAACCTTATTTTACAAAACCTATAAAATTAATAACTGAGCAAACACTGATAAGGGCAGTGCCTGGCGGCACAGGAGAAGCCAAAACAGGCGGCAATTATGCAGGCTCTTTATTGGCAGGCCAACTGGCAAAACAAAAAGGGTTTGACCAGATTATCTGGTTGGAAAGCCCTGAGTTTAAAAAAATTCAGGAAGCAGGTATGATGAATTTGTTTTTTGTAATTGGCGATACAGTGATAACCCCAAAACTATCCGGTGCAGTTTTGAAAGGTACTACCCGAACTTATTTTATTGACATTTTGAAAGAAAAAAATATAAAGGTAGAAGTCAGGGATATTTATATTGATGAAATTCTGGAGGCTTATAAAAATGGGGCTTTAAAAGAAGCTTTTGGTTCGGGCACGGCTGCAGTAGTTTCACATATTTGCGAAATTACCCATGGCAATATACACATGGTTTTGCCTGCAGGAGAAAAGGATAAAATAAGTAACATGCTTTATAATGAAATAAATGGACTTAGGGCCGGAACCATTGAAGACAAACGCAACTGGCTGGTACCGGTAGAAATCAATGCTTACATCAACTAAAAATAAAAAAAGTTATGCAAAAAATAAATTGGAATAATATTAAAGTAGAACAGGTAAATCCGAAAATGAAAAGACAATTCATTCATGGAGAAAAAATAATGATTGCCAAAATGGAATTTGAAGATGGGTTTACGGTACCCTGGCATTCGCACGAAAATGAACAGATCACCGAAGTTATCGAAGGTGTACTTCGCTTTTGGTTTGATGATAATGAAAATGAAACCATAGATTTATTGCCGGGTGATGCAATTGTTATTCCCGGAAACCGCCGGCACAAAGCCTTAATGATTGGTAAGGTTATAGAAACTGATACTTTTGCACCACCAAGACAGGATTGGATTAATGGCTCGGATAATTATTTAAGGAAATAGTTAAGTAATAATAAAAATAAAAAATGGATTTAGGAATACAAAATAGAGTTGCATTAATTCTTGCATCAAGCAAAGGATTGGGTAAAGCCGTTGCGGTAGAATTGGCTAAGGAAGGTGCCAGGGTAATTATTTGTGGCACTGATGCAGCAGCGTTAGCAGCCACCGAAGCAGAAATTGAATTGATTGCACCCAATAATGTTGTATCGTTTGTTTGCGATATTACAGATGAAAATCAACGTAAAAATTTGGTGCAACAAAGTATAAAAGCTTTTGGAAATATTGAAATCCTGGTAACCAATACAGGTGGCCCTGCGGCTGGTGCATTTGAACAATTCAATTTAGATGATTGGAAAGCTATCTACAATTTACTGTTTTTGAGTGCGGTGGACATTATTCAACAGGTATTGCCAGGCATGAAAGAAAAAGGTTTCGGACGTATCCTTACCATTACTTCTGTTGCTGTAAAACAACCTGCCGACAACCTGATTTCCTCCAATGCTGTACGAACAAGTTTATTGGGTTTGGTAAAAAGTTTATCCAACGAAGTAGCTATTTATGGTATTACAGTCAACAATTTATTACCCGGATACACCCGTACCAACCGGCTTGAAAATCTTATTGAAAAAAATGCGAAAGTAAATGACGTAAAAGAAAGCATCCCGATGAAACGGTTTGGTACCCCCGCAGAATTTGCCGCTGCTGCCGCATTTTTAGTAAGTGAACGGGCCAGCTATATTACAGGCCAATCATTGGCAGTAGATGGCGGTTGGATTAAAGGGCATTAAATTTTTTGTTGTGTTGATAGATTGACTTTGCCGTTTCAGCGGATATTTTTAAACTAACACTCCGATATATATTCTTTGTACTATTGTACATTTACCTGCTACCATTGGGCTGCCGCTTTTAGAAATACCAGCAGTTACAATATAGTGTACAACTGGTTAGCAGGTGAAAGATTTTTGTTTTGTATCAACACAGCAGTGCGGCTTTTTATGAAGAAGGCGTGGCTTTACATTTTATGCCAAAGCACTTCCGAGGTATTTAGAGTGGTAGTATAATGGTTGAGTAGTTTTTCCAGCAGCGGGGTTTCACGGAAAGTGCTTTTCAATTTATTGCAATATGCAGTGAAAACCCCGCTGAGACGAAAAATGCTAAGTATTTATTCTATTGGTCCCATCACTTATCTCCATTACATAAGCCTCCAGCTCAATATTAAATTCCTTTTGATAGGCTTCAGAAACTTCATTAATAAAATCATCAACCGCTTCTTCTTTTACAATATTAATAGTGCAACCTCCAAAGCCACCACCCATCAGTCTTGCACCAATTACATTTTTATTATTGCCTGCCTGTTGTACTAAAAAATCTAATTCGGGGCAGCTAACATGGTACAGTTTACTTAAACCTTCATGCGTAGCAAACATTAATTTTCCAAAACCAGTTATATCGTTTTGCTGTAATAATTCACCCGCTTTTACAGTGCGTTCAATCTCTTCTACCACATAAGTACAGCAGTTAAAAACTTCAATACTCATTTTATCTTTATGCAGTTCCACATCACCGGGGCTTTTAATATCCCGGAAAGATTTTATCTGCAATTCTTTTTTTAAAATAGCCAGGCCTTCTTCGCATCTTTTTCTTCTTACATTATACTCGCCACTTACCAGTGTATGATGCACTTTACTGTTGAGTAAAACAATTTTATATCCATTTAATTGCAGCGGAAAATATTGATGGGTTATATTTTTACAATCCAGTAAAATAACATGATCTTTTTTTCCATTGAGGTTGGCATACATATCCATAATGCCGCAGTTTACACCAGGAAAATTATGTTCGGCACGCTGGCAAAGCAGTGCCAGGTCTACACGGGTTAAACCAACACTAAAAATATCATTTATGGCATACGCCAACCCGCCTTCTACTGCAGCAGAAGAACTGATACCGCTGCCACGGGGAATATCACCTCCAAAAACACAGTCAAATCCGCCAATATTTTTGCCCGCTAAAACAAATTCATTTACTACGCTCAGTACATAATTTTTCCAGTTGTCTATCTTTTTTATTTCATTAATTTTTATTGATAGCGATTCTTCAAAATCTGCGGCGTAAAAATTAATGGTGTCAGTTTTATTTACTGCAATGGCATAATAAACGCCTTTGTTAATTGCAGCCGGCATTACATAGCCGTCATTATAATCAATATGCTCGCCAATTAAATTAATGCGGCCCGGAGAAAAATACACATTGGGTGAGCCGGCAAAATTTTTTTTAAAAATTTTTACAACATTTTCGGCAATACTGTTCATGCGGCTAAGGTAATAAAGTGATTTTATAAGTAGTGATAAAAGTTGCTGATGAACCCGGCAATAATACCGTTGCGCCCATTCCGTTATTAAATGCATCGGGTGCGCCACTCAAATTTTCGATAGCAATACTTTTGCGGTGGTGTGGTGTATAAATTTGCAGGTAAGGATAACTTTTTTCCGGATGAATTTCTACCTGTATTTTTTGTGCTGCATCTCTTACTACACACATGGGCTGACACTCGGCAAAATTTACTGTAAAACAATTATCAAATTCTGTAAGCTCAATTTTTTTTAATGAGCCAAATTCCTGGTAGGGCAATAATTCTCCGGTGGGTATCAATGCTTCATCAAACACTACAATTTCTTTACTTTGAAATTCTAATTGCAGATCATCAATACTGCCACCAAAACTAAAATACGGATGCCATCCATCCTGCACAGGAATCAGGCCTTCATCATCGTTAGTAATGGTAGTGGTAATGTTTAATACATTTTCTTTTTTTAAAAGATAGGTAACCGTACAGGTATATTTAAATGGATAGCCATTTTCTGTTGCGTTATATTGATGCTCCAATACAACGCATGCATTATTGGCATCTGTCCATTTTTCTTTTACAGTAAACACAGCATCGTACAATAAACCATGCAGGGCATTACCATTTAATAAAAATTTTTCGGTTGTATATTGTTTTTCGCCAAAATTATAGGTAGCATTTTTTATGCGGCAAACAAAGGGAGAAAGTTTGCAGCTTTTAAAACCTTTAGCCGTTACATTATTTTTAAAGTCGGCAGTGTTTTCATAACTGTCTATTACATTTAATAAAGCACCGTTATGTACAATTGTAAAGGCATGTAAAATGGCTCCGCAGCCGGGAATAATTTCTACAGATGTATTTGCAGTTACATCTTTTAAAATGATTTTATCAAAATCAGCATCATGGATCGATGTTGCTTCAAACATGTGGCCTCGCCAGGAATCGAACCTGGATCTGGAGCTTCGGAAACTCTTATACTATCCATTGTACTACGGGGCCTTTTTTGTTAATTGGTTAATTAGTAGCCTTCGATAATTGAAATCACTTTCAAATTTCAACCAATAAACTAATTAACCGGTAAACCAATCAACCATTCTATGTACCAAACTTTACAATATTAGTTCCAAATATTTTAACAGCAATAGCAATTAATATTACCCCGAAAAATTTTCTTATTACCGCCATGCCGTTAGGGCCTAAAACTTTTTCTATCCATTTTAATGATTTTAATACAATGTATATTATTACACAGTTTATTAAAATTCCAAAAAAGATATTAATGTCATCGTAATTAGCTTTTAAGCTCATTATGGTAGTTAATGTTCCGCTCCCTGCAATTAGGGGAAATGCAATGGGTACTACACTACCACTTTTTAAATTACTATTATCGGGCTTAAAAAATTCCATACCTAATACCATCTCTAATCCTAATATAAAAATTACAATACTACCTGCTACTGCAAAACTTTTTACATCAAGCCCTAATATTTTTAAAAATTCGTTACCTACAAATAAAAACAAAATCATTAATCCGCCGCTAACCAATGTGGCTTGTGTAGATTTTATTTGCCCGCCCATTTTTGCCCTTAAAGAAGCTAAAACCGGTACAGAGCCTACCACATCTATTACTGCAAATAAAGTAAATGTAACAGAAAGCAATTGCTTAAAATTATATTCTCCCCATTGCATAATGCTAATTTTTGCAAATATAAACAGCCTGAATTGATTTACCGTTAAAATGCTTTGGGTTTATGTGTTTCGGCTGTAGAAGTTATGTTGGAGCAAAACTGGTGACTATACTCACCTTGGTTAAAAGCAACCTTAACCACACAACCATAATGTATTTTAAACTGGTTAAAAGAATCAATTAAAGCAGTGTTGGTAATGTAAGATAATATGCTTCTTAATACGCCGCCATGCGCTACTACTGCACAGGTGGTATTGGTTGCTACTATTTTATCAAAGGCAATTTTTACCCTGATATACAAATCCACATAACTTTCGCCTTGCGGTATTTGCACATTTACAAAATCATTCATCCAGGGATCAATTTCATGTTGGGCAATATCATCCCAGGATTGCATTTCCCATTTACCACAATTAATTTCTTTTAAATCGTTATTAAAATTTACAGTGTGTGCAGGAAATAATTTTTCTGCTAAAAGACTGCATCTTTTTAATGGGCTGCTGTGTACTTGCAAAATAGTATCCGGCAAAACCGATTGTATAATTTTATATTCGGCAGCAAAAGTTTCAGTAACATCTAAATCGGATTGACCGTAACAAATTCCTTTTTCAACTAAAGGTGTGGTGTGCCGTATTAAATAAATTTCCATAAAATAATAAGGCTTAAATAAATTAATACTTCGGCTACTTGTTGTACTGCACCCAGGCAATCGCCGGTGTAGCCTCCAATCCATTTTTTAAAATATCTATTTATATAAAAAGTAAATAACAATGGCATTAGCAGCACCACAATTATTTGCCACTGGCTAAATAACAGCAATGGTAAAGCAGCAAAAATAAATGCCAGCAATGCTTCTATTGCTGCAATTTTTTTAGCTAATGGCTTTGCTTTAGCATCTTCATTTTCTCTTACATAATTGCTAAGCAACATTATTATTACCGGAAAAAATCTTGATAAAGCATGCCCTGCAATTATTACCATTGCAATTTTATTTACCGGCAATGTAATTAATAAAGAAAATTTTAGCAGCAATAAAAGCACTATGCCAATTGCTCCATAAGCTCCTACCCGGCTGTCTTTCATTATTAGTAAAATCTTTTCTTTTGTCCACCCGCCCCCAAAGCCATCGCATACATCTGCAAAGCCATCCTCGTGAAAAGCACCGGTTACCAATACAGATGCTATCATAGAAAAAATTACTGCCACACTAACATTGGTAACATAATTAATTGCAAAAAAAACTGCAGCAGCTATCACGCCTGTAATAATCCCCACCAATGGAAAATAGCGGGTAGCTTTATTCAACAAGTCGGGCTCATGCTTCATATTTTTGGGCACTGGTATTCGGCTGTAAAACATTATTGCTGTTAAAAATATTTGCAGTTCTTTTTTCATTTATGCTTTGTTGCTTACGCCAGCGGTTTCAAAACTTGCCATTTCATTTAAAAAATTTACTGCCGATTGCAGCAGCGGTATTGCCAAAGCAGCACCTGTACCTTCGCCCAGCCTCAGGCCCAGTTGCAGCAGCGGCGTAGCTTTAAAATATTCCAGCATTTTTACATGCCCCTGCTCACCACTGGTATGTGCAAACACACAATAGTCAATTACTTTTTCATTTATTTTTTGTGCAATTAATAAAGCTGCGGTTGCAATAAAACCATCTACCACAATTACCATATTTAATTCTGCAGCTTTTAAATAAGCGCCAGTCATCATGGCAATTTCAAAGCCGCCAATTTTAGTTAGCAATTCAATAGGTTGGTTTGCTAAGGTATTTAATTGCTGCAGGGTAAAAACTTTTTCCAGCGTCGCAATTTTTATTTTTAATTGCTCTTCATTAGTACCCGTACCATTACCCACACAATCTTTTACTGGTAAATTTAAAAGCACACTCATTATCAGCGATGCCGATGAGGTATTGCCAATGCCCATTTCTCCAAATCCAATACAATTGCAGCCATTATCAAAAATACCCGATACAATAATACCACCTTTAGCAATGGCTTCTTTACATTGCTGCTTACTCATTGCAGGTGCTTCTAAATAATTACAAGTGGCTTTTGCAATTTTAACATGATTTATTTTGACGTCGGTTTCAAAATCGAAATTTACGCCTGCATCCACCACCGTTAGTGCAATATTATTTTGCCTGCAAAAAATATTTATTGCAGCGCCGCCCTGTATAAAATTTAAAACCATTTGCGCTGTAACGGCCTGCGGGTACGGATTTACAAGCCCTGTAGCCGCAATGCCATGGTCTGCAGCAAAAACTACAATATGTGGCTTGTGTATTTGTGGAGATAATGTATTTTGTATTACCCCAATTTGCAAAGCCAATGTTTCTAACATGCCTAATGCGCCAACGGGTTTGGTTTTATTATCAATTTTTTGTTGCAGTTGCTCTTGCATTTTTATTTTTTATAGAAGTAGTAAATCGCAAAACCAAAATCCTTTTGTGCCCACATCTTTTATTGGCGTAGGATGAGGGCCTAAGTTTATTGCCAACGCTTTATATGTTTTTTCGCCAGTAATAATATTTATAGGTGTTTTAAAAACAGGGCCTTCAAAACAATAGGTATGAAATTCGCCATTTTCGCCGCAGGCATCAACAGTGGCGGGCAGTTCCTTTACAAATGCTGCATCAATTATTCTGCCGCACCAGCTTTCATCTAAGTAGCCATCATTAATACAGCAAATGCAAGTTTTAAATCCTTTGTCAATAAAATCATTTACCATCCATTGGGTGTCTGTTTTCCAAATAGGAAAAACACATTGCATTTGCAAAGTGGCCATTTTTTGTTCCCTGTATTGGCGCAGGTCTTCTAAAAATATATCACCAAAAATTACCTGATTAATATTTTCGGCTTTTGCCTGCAGCAATATTTTTTCCATCTGCTTTTCGTACTCAGCATTGCTGGCTTCGTACACATAAACTTTTAACAGCGGCAGGCCAATACTTTTGGCTTGTGCTTCTATCAGTTCTTCCCTTACGCCATGCATACTTAGCCGCTTGTAATTACCATTAAAAGTGCTGAGTAAATATTTCACTTCGTAAATACCTTCTTGCAGAACTTTATACAATGCATAGCTGCTGTCTTTACCGCCGCTCCAGCTCATTATGGCAGGTATACGCTTATCCTCTGCAGCATTTACGTCAATATTATTTTTCATTTATTTTTCCTTTATGTTTACCGGTATGCCACTCACCATTAATATTACTTTGCTTGCTTTTGCAGCAGTATACTGGTTGGCCCAGCCTTGCAAATCGGTAAATTTTCTGCCTATTTCTGATTCGGCATGTACACCCATGCCTATTTCGTTGCTAATTATTATAAACGTACCGGGCATTTTATGCAATGCATTAATTTGTGTTTTAAATAATACCAGCGCTGCATCAATATCGTTTTTAGTATCAATAAAAAAATTGGTAAGCCAGAGTGTAACGCAATCAATAATGCATACTTTATTTTCAATTGGTAATTGGCAAACATTTCTTTGCTCTTCGTAATTTATCCAGCGTTCGTCTCTGTCGTTTTTGTGCCGCTGCACCCTTTTTTCAAAATCATCATCCCATACTTTTGCTGTTGCTACGTACACCGGATTGCTGGATAATGATAACGCTAATTGTTGTGCGTAACTGCTTTTGCCACTTCTGGCACCACCAGTTATAAAAATAATATCGCCGTTATCTGTTGACATAAAATATTTTTTGTTCAATAAATAACTGATAACGGCTTTTTAGTTGTAATAAACAATTACTGCAAAGGCAATCACTGTATTTTGATTTTACAAAGGCTTCTTCAGCAATGGATAATTCTATACCGTAGCATTGGCATTTTAAAATATCCCCCACTTTACATTCAAATGCAGTATTGCAGCGGGGGCATTTTTTTTCTTCGTGTTTACACATGGGTAACTCTATTAGAAGAGTAATGAAAATATTTTTTTTGCAGATAAACAGGTACTTTAAATAAATCAGGATGAAATAATGCGGCGAGTAGTTCAATGCCATCTACCAAAGTAGAAGCAGAGGGTTGTGTAAACAAATCAAAATCGCAGAGGTACACCTGGTTATTTTTTACTGCTTCAATAGTATCCCAATTTTCTTTTTGTGTAAGCAGGTGCATTTCTTCAGTTGCCCTTTCAATATGAAAGCCGCAAGGTGCAATAATTAATACTTCGGGATTGTATTTTACAATTTTTTCAAATGGTGTAACAATGCTATCGCCTGCCGGGTTGCTAAGCATATCTATACCTCCTGCTTGTGCAATTTGAAATGGTATCCAATGGCCGCAATTATAAATGGGTGCTATCCATTCCATCAGCATAATTCTTTTTAAAGGCATCTGGTGCTGGCGGAGTGTGTCTAAAATAGTAGCCGTTCTTTTTTGCAATACGGTTAAATAAGTATATGCTGCTTCCTCGTGTCCTAATGCAGTGGCAATGGTTACAGCAGTTTGATAAACATCTTGCAAATTATTGGGCGTAAGTGGAATAATTTTTGGCTGCTTAGATAATTTTGAAACGGCAGCGGCAGTACATTTGGTATCTATCTGGCATATTTCGCAGGTATCTTGCGTAAAAATAATATCGGGTAAAATGTGTTCCAGTAATTCTTCTTCTACATAATATAAACTTTTGCCCTGTGCTTTACTGGCACTAAATATTTTATCGATCTCGGCGCTGCTGTAATTTTTTCCTTCCATTACACATCGCACTACTTTCTGTTTTTCGGCCAATGCCTGTGGTGGACATTCAAAAGTAATGCCCTGCAATAAATGCTGCAGACCCATATCGTAAATCATTTGTGTGGCAGCAGGAAGAAAAGAGCTTGCTTTCATGTTTATGCAAATTGAAGTGAGGGGTTTTTAGATTTCATCCATTCAAATGAGCCAAACATTACACTACAATACACCACTGTGCTTAACAGAAAATTTTTCATGTATGGCAACCCCTGTACATAACATTGTATTAAACCATTAAAATTTTTTGATAATGGTTGCATAGTCCTTAAATCGGTACCGCCGCCTGCCCATACTGTAAAATCGGCCAGCAGCCAATGACTTACCGCAGCTACAACAGCTGCAAGCAATACATTTTTTACCGTTACATTTTTTATCAACCACTTACCAATAAATGTTATTAAAATAAAAATACTGTAAATCCAATACCAGCCGCTGTACATAATGCCATATTTGCCATCAAACACAAAAGCCTGTATAATTAAATCGCTTGCTAAAAGTGTAAGTAATGGAAATAAAACAGCCTTCCATTTTTTTGTAAAATAAGCGCCACCAAATAACCCCATGGCACCAATGGGTGTAATATGGCTCCACGGTGTAATAATTGCCGAGTTTGGAATACGCATGGCTGCAACTGCAAGCATAAATAGTGCAAGCACTGCAAAACGTGGATTAATTTTTTGTGTTATCATAACAATTATTTTTTAAAATGAGCAGGCAGTTTAACACTGCCTGCTTTAGAATTTATAGATCAAAACTTAAACCTGTCATTACGTTAAATTTTTTACTATTGTAACCTACTACATCAAAATATTGTTGATTGGTGATATTGCGTAAATCAATAAACAGCCTGAAATATTTTGCAAACTCATAACCCAAATAACAATCAATGGTATAATACTGCGGTTGTGTGGCCGGCCCTGCATCGTATTGTCCTTTTAATCTTGTACCCACAAAACGGAAAGACGGCATCAGCGTTAAGCTTTTAACCGGTTGCAGTGTAAGCACACTGTTCATTACAAAATTGGGGCGACGGTAAAGGTTTTTCACATTTACATTATTGTTTCTGCCTTCGCCATCAACGTAAGTAAAATTGTTTGTCCAATTACCTTTTTTTCCTATGGCAGTGCTGCTTTCTAATTCAAAGCCGTAATCATGCTGCTCATCTCTATTTATATATTTACTTACAAAACTTGAGTTGGTGTAAAAAATAATCAGGTCTTTAATATCTCTTTTAAACCCAACAATACGGAAGGAGTTTCTTTTATTGTTGCTGAATGTTTGAACACCCAGTTCGTAATTATTACTTTTCTCTGGTTTTAAATCTTTATTGCCATATTCGCTGTACAACTGGTAAAGCGATGGTATTTTATACGCCGAAGAAATATTTACAAATACCCTTGTGTTTTCATCTATGTTGTAAGATGGATTGAAAGTGTATGTAGCGTTGCTGCCATAAATACTATGGTTGTTGTAACGAAAACCTGCTTCCAGGTTAAAGCCTTTTACATCCGTCAATAATAATGAATTATATAAAGAAAAATTATTTGCTTTAGCACTGTCGCCTAATGCTGTTTTATAAGGACCGAAAGAGCTGATGCTTAAATAATCCTGACTGGTTTTTTGGCTAAGGT
Source organism: Ferruginibacter sp. (assembly GCF_031430955.1). Classification (GTDB taxonomy): domain Bacteria; phylum Bacteroidota; class Bacteroidia; order Chitinophagales; family Chitinophagaceae; genus Ferruginibacter. The sequence goes on along the minus strand of NZ_JANPCM010000687.1, from coordinate 8,636 downwards.
ATTGCACACCTGATACCAACGATAGTTTTTTATGCAATAAAATATTGCCATACAATTCTGTAATATTTGAGTTGCCATTGTAATTACCTTTTGAATATTTAGCAAAGCCTCCAACGCTGGCACTATCATCTGTATAAACTCTTTCTGCTTTTACAAAAGTTTGTGATAAATGTAATTGAAGCTTTGCAACAGTATAGGAAAATGCAAGGTTGCTGATGGTATTTTTGTTATCAACCACATTATCTTTATCGTCTTTAAATGCACCAGCATCTACATTGGCTTTGTATTTGGCAAAGCTGTACAATCCTTTTACGGCAAACCGGTCATTTATTTTATAGCCAAGGTTAGCCTGCACATTATTCTGTGTAAATTTATCGTCATCAAAGTTTTTTATACCCGTACTGTCGTAAGCACTTGATAAGCCTTTGCTGCTGGTAAAGTTATAACCAACATTATAACTAAACTTATCAATAGTACCATTGATGCCTGCATTGCCACGCAATGTACTGTAACTGCCATAAGTAAGCATTGCAGTGGGGCTAATTTTATTTTTACCCCCTTTTATAGTAATGATATTGATAACCCCGGCCACAGCATCGCTTCCCCATAAGGTACTTTGTGCTCCTTTTAAAATTTCTATTCGTTCAATTTGCCCAACAGCAATACTGTTTAAATCGAATGAGTTACTAATTTGAGAAGGGTCTCCAACTGGCACCCCATCTATTAATATTAGTGTATTGCCCGAACCTGCACCACGGAAATACACATCTTGATTAGTGCCTAAATTATTATTAGCCCCATTGATAAAAACACCGGTTTGAGAATTAATGATTTCGGTGATTGTTTTACCAGCATTGCGTTGCAATGTTTCCTGATTAATTACTGATACTACTTTACCGGTAGTGCTTTGTTTCTGTTGAAACTTAGTGGCGGTTACAATTACTTCGTCTAATTGTTTTGCAGCTGTTGTGTCTTGTTGTGCCTGCGCAGCGGTGCTGATTATTACAGCAGCCGCAATAAAAATTTTCTTTTTCATTTTTGAAAAAATTTTTTTTTGTGACTGCTTCCGAGAAAATAAAAAAGAAAGAAATATAAATGCAATTACGCTTTTACATTTCAAGCCTTTCACCCGAAAGCTAAATGTTGTTGATTGAACCTGGCAGGTCTTCTGGCTTACAACACATTTTCAACACCTTCCCGTTTTTAAAACAGTGGTTATGAAGATTGAAATGTTCCTTATATCCGCCAGTTAGCGGATTTGGGTATTGCTTACAGCTACGGGGATAGCTCCCGAATTTAACGGGATTCCCTTTTAATACCGATTTGACATCGGCAACCAAATCTGCTGCAAATGTAGGGAGATTGATTTTTAATTTTAAAAAATATTTATGCCATTGTGGAAAAATAAAAAGCCACTGTATGTACAATGGCTTTAAAAATTATGGAATTATTTTTTAAAAGAATTACGAATGACCGTGCCCTTTGCGTTTGCCGTTACCCACTTTCTTTTTTACGGGCACTAAAGCCATACCGCAGTTTGGGCAATTACCCGGTTTGGTGGTAATAATTTCTGGATGCATGGGACAGGTAAATTTATTTGCCGATACATTTTTTTTGTTGTGCTGCTTGTGTGTGTTTACCTTTTTGTTCTGTGCAAAACCTGCAGTGCTGGCTGCAAATAATATTGCAACCGCAATCATTATTTTTTTCATGTTTTTAAATTTTAATTATGAAATATATGTTTTATTAGTGTTTTTACTGTTTCCATAAAAAAGCGGGTATTATAATCATGCACCGCAGTACCTTATGAGCTATACCAAAAGCCTGCCACATTTTATTAGGGTGTTAATTATTAGTCAAACTCTTTTTTATCCTGCTCCGCCAGGTATTTTTTTAAAGCCTTTTCGCCAAACTGTTTAAATACTACCGGTGTTACAATCATATCTAATAACGTAGAGCTGATTAAACCTCCCAAAATAACGGTGGCCACCGGATATAAAATTTCTTTGCCGGGAGCTGTGGCATCCATGGTTAATGGTATAAGGGCTAATGCTGCAACTAATGCGGTCATTAAAACGGGCACTAATCTTTCTAACGATCCACGGATGATCATACTATCGCTAAAAGTTTCGCCCTCGTGCTGTACCAGGTGAATATAATGCGAAATCATCATTATACCATTGCGGCTTGCTATACCCGTTAGTGTAATAAATCCCACCATCGTTGCAATAGAAAATACGCCACCGGTAAGCATCACCGCAATTACACTTCCTATTAATGCCAATGGAATGTTCAGCATTATTTGAAATACAATTCTTGAAGATTTAAAATGACTGTACAACACTAAAAAAATACCCAGCAGCGAAAAAATACTTAATAACGAAATTAATTTTGATGCGGATTGCTGGCTTTCAAATTGTCCGCCCCACTGCAGGTAATACCCTTGAGGTAATTTTAATTGCTCCTTTACTTTTTGCTGCATTTCTTTTACGGTTGTTCCCAAATCCCGGCCCTGTACATTAGCGCTTACCACAATCCTTCTTTGCGTATTTTCATGCGATACTGAGTTAACCCCATTCTCCATTTCTATAGCAGCTATTTGAGATAACGGGATAAGCGAACCATTGGGTAATGCAATTTGTGTAGTGCGTATATTTTCAATATTACTTCTGTCTGCGTCACTGGATCGCAATAAAATATCAAATGTTTTTTGCCCGTCCAGTACCTGGCTGCTTACTTTGCCATTGTAAAAAACCTCCAGATCTTCGGCAACTTTTCCTGCCTGCAATCCATAACGCTGCAAAGCGTTTCTGTCAATCTTAATTTGCAATTGCGGTACCAGCACCTGTTTCTCCACCTGCAGGTCAACTACACCGGGCACCGTGTTTAAAATTTCTTTCATTGCTGTGGCAGCCGTTCTCAATTCTGCTAAATCGTTACCAAATATTTTTACGGCTACCTGTGCCCGTAGACCGGAAAGTAAATGATCTAACCGGTGAGAAATGGGCTGACCTATATTGATGTTACTGCCTTTTAATATTTCCAGATTAGCTCTTATATCGGCAAGCACCGCATTCATACTGCGGTGATCTTTTTTTAATGCCACGTCTATTTCGGTATAGTTAGGTGGCTCGGCATGTTCATCTAATTCTGCCCTGCCCGTTCTTCGGGAAGTGAGCAATACATCCGGTATTTTTAAAATTTGCTGCTCGGCCACAGTACCAATTTTATTAGATTCCTCCAATGAAGTACCGGCAGGTGTTACAACATTTATTGTAAAACTGCCCTCATTAAAAGGTGGCAAAAATTCTGTACCAAAAAACGGAACAATGGCAGCAGCTGCAATAATTAATGCAATGGCAGCGGCAATAATAATTTTAGGATGCTGTAAACTTTTATGTAAAATTTTAATGTCCTGTTTTTTTAACCACCTTACCAAAGCGCTGTCATGCAGTTCCATACCAGGCTGCTGTATTGCTGCATGTTGTTGGCTATTTATTTTTTTCTTTTTCCAGAATAATAAATTTACGGGCCGCAGGCTTTTTTCTTTACCCAGCAAATAACTGCACAATGCCGGGGTAACGGTTAAGGAAACCAGCAGCGAAGCAATGATAGAAGTGATATAGGCAATACCCAATGGCGCAAATATTTTTCCTTCGATACCCTGCAAATAAAATAAAGGTAAAAAAACCAGCACCACAATAATGGTTGCATACACAATTGAATTTCTTACTTCGCTGCTGGCTTCGTAAATTACTTTCAGCAAAGGTTTAGGATGGGGGCTTGCCCAATTTTCTTTTAATCTTCTAAAAACATTTTCTACATCTACTATAGCATCATCTACTAATTCTCCAATGGCAATAGCCAAACCGCCCAGTGTTAACGTATTGATGGATATGCCGAACATTTTAAAAATAATAGCCGTAATTACCAGGGATAATGGTATTGCGGTTAGAGTAATTATTGTAGTACGAAAATTAAGCAGGAATAAAAACAAAATAATTACCACCAGTATAAATCCGTCACGCAAAGCCACTTCTACATTGGTAAGTGAATTAACAATAAAATCTTTTTGATTAAATACATTGGTTTGAATTTTTACATCTTTGGGTAAAGAAGTTTGCAGTTCTGCAATAGCCTTTAATATCTCATCAGTTAAACCAACCGTATTGGCACCCGGCTGTTTTTCTATATTTAAAATAACAGCAGGCTTGCCGTTTAAAGAGCCGTCACCACGTTTTACGGCACCACCAAATTTTACATCGGCCACCTGCTTTAATAATACCGGTGCATTATCTTTATTGGCAACTACGGTGTTGGCTAAATCATCCAATGTATTTGCCCTGGCAATATTTCTTATTAAAACTTCCGATCCTTTATTATCGAAAAAACCACCGGTGGTATTTTGATTGGTTAACTGCAATGCTTTGTCCACTTCATCAATACTTATATTAAACTGCCGCAATTTTTCTGATAATACTAATACCTGGTATTGTAACCTTTCGCCACCAATCGGTATTACCTGGCTTACACCTTTTATACTCATCAATCTTCTGCGGATGGTAAAATCTGAAATGGTCCTTAATTCAGCGGGTGATGTAGTGTCGCCTGTTACAGCCACCATCATTATTTGCCCCATGATAGAACTAATGGGACCCAGCTGTGGCGCAATGCCATTGGGTAATTGAATAGATTGCAGTTTTTCTGCAGTTAATTGCCTTGCCCTGTACACATCAGTATTCCAGTCAAATTCTACAAACACCATTCCCAATCCGGGTGTGGCTACAGAGCGTACCACTTCTACACCCGGCGCACCATTTAAAGATGTTTCCACCGGAAGATTTACCTGTGCTTCAATTTCTTCGGGTGCCATACCGTTAGCTTCTAAAAAAATGGTTACCCTCGGCCTGTTTAAATCGGGCAACACATCAACCGGCAAATTAATTAGTGTAATAATCCCATACACCATTATCAGTGCAGCAAATGCAATTACAAACAGCCTGTTGCGTAAAGAAAATTGAATAAGTTTATTAAGCATGTTGTAAAGTATTTATCCGGTTATTTTTTCTCCTGAACCATTTAGTACTGATAAAGAAAAGCAAAAAGCCACTGAGAATAGTTATAATACCAAAAATGGAAAATGCACGCAATACCCAGTTATTAATATTATCCCTGCCATTATAATCCATAGTATGAAACATCCATAATAAATCAAATGTTCGCCATTTTTCATTCCGGAATGTTTCTACTTTTCCGCTTTGTGCAGCTACATAAATATTAGTATTACTTTCATGATGAAACAATATCTTCCATGCAGGTAAAGGTTTTTCACGGTATTCATCGTGGCTGCCTGTGGTGGTAATATATTCTGCTGATTTTAAATTGGGTTGCCCTTCAAAATTCTCTGCAGCAATTTTTATAGCTTCTTCTTTAGTAATTGATGGTTTTATTGTGCCAGTTACAGCATCTGCCAAAACCGATTTATAATTTTTGTTTGAAAAATACCTGATATAATAAAATGGTTTTTGCAAAATATTCACTACTTCAATCTGATGTACAGAATCGGCTTTTTCAGCAAGACTGCCAAGGACAATACCGGGTGAAATAAAATTAAATGGAGCCGACAAATGAGGTGGATGTTTGTGCTGCAAATCGCCATGTATTTCATCAATATTTGTCCAGCTGAAATAAAGCCCGCTGATTGTCCATAATAAAAATTGAATGCCCAGCAAAACACCCAGGTAGCGATGGGTGCGGCGGATATAATAGTGTTTACTTTTTGCCATAAATAATTATCGTGTCAGGGATTTTTAAAATATTGCCAATTAAAAAAAGCCCTCCGGAAAATAATACCGGAGGGCCATTGTATTATTTATTTTTAGATAACCAGGTTTGAAATTGAATAATTTCTTTTGACTGATCTTCAATTATTTTCTGTGCCATTTTTTTTAAGGCCAGGTTTTTTCCGTGAGACAGTTGATCTTCGGCCATAGTAACTGCACTTTCATGATGAGGTATCATCATCATCACAAAATCCTTATCTGTATTCCCCGTCATAGGCATGGCTTTCATTTTGGCATCCATTTTTTCCATTGTTTCTCCCAGCTCATTATGTTTTTCGCCAGCTTCTTTTTTCATCTCCGGCATCTTATAATTTTTCAGTATGTTTTTAAACTGATCAATTTCTGCCTGCTGACCGGTAACAATATTTTGTGCAATAGCTTTTATTGACGCATCGGTACCTTTTGAGATTTCCATTTTTGCCATATCAATGGCACCCTGGTGATGTGCCATCATCATACTGGCAAAATCGTAATCAAAATCGCCGGTCATTTTCATATCCTTCATCATGGTATGCATACCATCCATCGAGGTCATCATGCCGTTATCCATATTCATTTTACCCGGTTGCATGGTATCCTTCATATCCATGTGGCTCATGGAGCTGTCTTTTTCGTGTGTAGTGCTGCTGTCTGTTGAGCTGTTGCAGGACTGCATAAAATATGCACTGCCCATTAAAACTGTTGCCATTACAATTGTACTTTTCATGTGTGTGTGTAGTTTTTAAATAATTATTAAAATATTTGTGTTATTTTTTTTGCATGTAAAATTTTTAAAAAATAAAAGCTTAATAAATAGATGAGCAAAGGCAGCAGCATAAATTGCAGCACCGGCGTAACGCCAACTTTAACAACAGGTAACAGCGGCATTGCAGCAGCATAAGCCCAGCTTGCTAATTTTAAATGCCGCATTTCTGATAACACTGCCCCAATGCCACCCAGTAAAATAATCAGAGTGATACGTTGCCCGTTTAACTGATTTATCCAAAATGGATTTTTAAATATTAATACCAAACCAAAATAAAGCAGCAGCACCATAATAACATCTGCCAGCGTAGCCAGGGCACAAAATGCGATATGGTCAATATCATAAACTGAATTTTTATATAAGGGCAGTTGAATTAATTCCCAGGTAAAATTCAGGAGGAAAGAAAGAATTGAAACAATAAAAATATACCGGTTAAAAACTTTTTTACCGGTAACTTTTTTTAATAAAATAAAGTATAAGAGTCCTGTAACCGTTAATGCTATAAAAGGAAATAAAAAAATTATCGGTTTTATTGTATTCATTTTAGAAACTGATTACAGAAATTTATTAAAATTATTTTTCAACTTTTTACTTTTAACATACTTGCGTTTATTGCAACTACAATGGTACTCACCGTCATTAATGCAGCACCGGCAGCAGGGCTTAATAAAATTCCCTGATTATATAAAACACCGGCTTCTAATGGCAATGCCACTACATTATAGCCTGTAGCCCAAATTAAATTCTGTATCATTTTACGGTAAGTGGCTTTTCCAAATAAAATTAAACTCACAATGTCTTTGGGGTTACTGTTTACCAAAACAATACCTGCAGTTTCTGCAGCTATATCGCTGCCACTGCCTACTGCAATGCCAATATCTGCAATGGCCAGTGCAGGTGCATCATTCACTCCATCACCCGTCATGGCCACAAATGCTCCTTTGCTTTGTAACTCTTTTATTTTTTCTAATTTTTGATGGGGGAGTACTTCAGCAAAGAAACTATCCATGCCCAATGTTTTGCTTACACTTGCTGCTACTTTACTGTTATCGCCGGTAAGTAAAATAGATTTGATATTGTTTTGCTTTAATGTTTTTATTGCATCTGCAGATTCTGGCCTTATCTCATCAGATAATGCAATGTAACCTGCTAATTGATCATTGATAATTACAAACACAACTGTCTCCGTATCGTTGGCTGCAAAGCCTTCGGGCATGGCAATATTTTTTTCTTTTAAATAACCCGGACTCACCACCAATATCTTTTTTCCTTCTACAGTAGCTTCAACCCCTTTGCCGGTGATGGCATTAAAATTTTCTGTTGCAGGAATAGTGATAGAAAGTTCTTTTACTTTTTGCAGAATGCCTGTTGCAATGGGATGTTCTGATTTTTGCTCCAAGGCAGAAGCCAGTCGAATAATTTCATTTTCGTTTAATTCTTTTTGGAGAGGAACGATCTTAGATACTTCAAATTTTCCCACAGTTAATGTTCCTGTTTTATCAAAAACAATCGTTGTAATTTTTCTTGCATTTTCAAATGCTGTTCTGTTCTTTATCAGCAATCCATTTTTTGCAGATAATGCCGTTGATTTTGCAACAACTAATGGCACTGCCAATCCTAATGCATGAGGGCAACAGATTACAATTACGGTTACCATTCTTTCCATTGCAAATGCTAATGATTGGCCGGTTAAATACCAATATAAAAAAGTAACAATGCCTGAAACAATTGCTATCAGCGTTAACCATCTTGCTGCCCTGTCTGCCAGTAATTGTGTTTTAGATTTTGATTTTTGTGCATCATCAACCAATTTTATTACCTGTGACAGATAAGAATCTTTTGCAGTATGCGATACAGTAACTTTTATTGAGCCACTGCCATTGATGGCGCCGGCAATTACTTTATCTCCTTTAGTTTTTTGTACCGGCTTGCTTTCACCGGTTAACATACTTTCATTTAAATAACTTTCACCTTCTGCTATTATTCCATCGGCTGCAACTTTTTCTCCCGGTTTAATAAGTATTACGTCATTGGCATTTAAGTTTACT
>NZ_JANPCM010000686.1:0-5708 GCF_031430955.1 Ferruginibacter sp. | reverse complement strand
GACAGCACCAAACGCATTTAATTGTGCAGAACTTCCTGAGCAAATAATTTTATTACTGGTAGCCGAAACTATAGGCGTATCCACAATAATTTTTACGCTGTCTCTTCTAATTGAAACAGCAGTAAAAGAAATGTCATCTAATGCAAAATCATTACCATCCGCATTATAAGTAAAGTCTTCTAAAGAAATGCTTACTGTTGTATTTATTCCTGAATTCCAGTTAAGCTTTTGCTGCACCCACTGGCATGCTACAGACGGGCCGTTAAGTGTTGGTCCAAATTGTACTCCATTTATGTAAAATTTAAAGACGGCAAAATTGGCTAATGAAATACTTTGTATCCAGGCGGAAAACTGGTAATTTGTATTAGGTGTAACATTCACTGTGCTTTTCCATAATTTTTTTCCTGCAGTTGTAGCGCCGTTTGCAACAAGCATATTTCCTGCCCCACTTGTATGGTCAGTACACGGACTTGCACCGGCATTCCATGTTTGTGCATTTGTTGTAATTCCATAAACTGCGTTGGCGATTGAATTAGTTGTTGCGAATGTATAATCAGATGTAAACCCTGTATTCCCTGCACTAAAATCCCCATTTACAATTAAATTACTTCCTAAAACTTCTGCGGTATAATAATAAGTAATATTGGTTGGTGCAGATGTGGTTGGGTTATTTAACAGCGGGTTATTTAAATAAGTGGTGGGGCTCCAGCAAAAACTATTTGATGGTTGTGCCCTTAATAATTTAGTAGTGCCAAAGCAAATAGTGGTGTCGGGTGTAGTGACTAATGTATTGTCGTTTTGTAAGTTTATTGAAATGTTTTTTGTTATCGTATCGCTACAGGAGGCTCCAAACAAAATCATCTTTACAACATAGTTACCATAAGTGGTATAGACATGACTGGGAGAATTTAAAGTGCTGAAAGGAGTTAAATCTCCAAAATCCCATTCAACAGAATTAAACAGTGTAGTACTGGGGATAAACTTTACGGAGGATGGATTACAGCTATTAAATTCGAAAGAAAAATCGCCATTAAATGAACAAGGCGTTAAAACTGTTTGTTTTGAGCCTTGTGATTTTAAACTAATACGTGACGAAGCAGGATTTTTTTGAGCAAAAACAGAACTGGGAAAAAATATAAAAGTTATAAAAAATAATTTGATCATAGAAGATACTTTTGGGAAGAATGAATTACGTTTAAATGTACATTATAATTTATCAGCAACTCATTTTTCTATTAAATATTTTTTAAATTCAACCTGTTTTTGCTTACTCGTTAAGCGTAAACGCCACCACGCCGTTACTATTCTTTGTACTGCTGATATTTAATTCATAACGTTTCTTACCATCATAAATTATCATCAATGCAGTGTTGGGAGGAATACTGCCTAAGTTCTCTGCATACATAACTAACTCGTTGCGGCTTTTGCCGGGTTCAACTTTAAGTGTAAAAGTTATGGGCTTATCCGAAAGGCGTTGGTGTGTGGTAATTATTTTATCATTATAGATAAGCGTTACGCTGTCGCCATCAATATCTCCGTTATCGTAAAGCGTAACCGAAATGGAATCATGCTCCACAGCAATTTGTTTAACCAATTGATTGTTTCTTTTTTCAAGAGAGATTTCTTTTGCAACTGCAATTGGCTTAATGGTATCTTTTTTTATTGCTTCTTTGCAAAGCGCAACTATTTCTTTTTCGTTTACTGCCCTGTCGTAAATTCTTATATCATCAATATCTGCATTCGTCCAAAAAGGAAAAAACGAATCGTTTGTTTTTCCAAAAAACAAATCATCTTTATTGGTAAACGTTTCTTTAAAATTTATGGCGTATTTTAATTCACAATCAACATATAAACGGGCAGTGGTGCCATCATTGGTGTAAATAACCGAATACCATTGATTTTTTTTTATGTAAGGCGTATATATTTTTTGTGTGGTGCCTGTACCCCTGAAATTTAAATGCAGAGAATCTTTTAAAAGATCGCCACTGCATCCTTTGCCATCAGTAAACAAAGCATCATCAAACCTTAATGCATAATTACCGGGATAATAATCGGCAGTGCCTTTTGATATAATGGAATTAGCATGGCATATATCATAATAAAAACCTGTTGGCCTCACCCAAACTGAAAGTGTTATTTGATCGGTAAAATTTAATGAAGGGTTATTGGGTATTTGTATATAATTATTGATGCCATTAAAATGATAAGCACTGCTGGCATTACCAAACCTGTCTTTGGTTAGCGTAGCATTATTAAACGAAGGGTTGTTATTGTTACCGCTGGCATCGTTAGCATTGCCAGTAAATGGGTAGTAAGCTTTAAGGCCATTACTCAAATTAACTTGTGTAAAAGCTGTTGATGAAAAAAATAAAAAAGTAAAAAAAATATTTTTCATAAATAAGAATAACGGCACTAATAAATTTTACCTGCTTGCTGTAAGGCGTGCCAACCTTTGCAATATTGCAAACTAGCTGCATAATGCTGGAAACCCTGAGCAATAATATTACACACCGGTATAATTATGCGGTGTAATGGCCTTTAATTCTTTTTTTAATGGAGCAGAAATTTTTAGACCGCTGATAAATTGGTGCATCGCTTTTTTATCAATGGCTGTTTTTCCTCTCGTTAATTCTTTTAATGCTTCGTAGGGGTTGGGGTAATTTTCACGGCGTAAAATAGTTTGTATGGCTTCGGCAACTACAGCCCAGTTATTTTCCAGGTCTTCTTTTAATTTATTGTCGTTCAAAACTAATTTGCTCAGTCCTTTTTCTGTTGATTTTATTGACAAAATAGTATGTGCAATCGGCGTCCCAATATTTCTTAACACGGTGCTGTCTGTTAAATCTCTTTGTAATCGGCTGATAGGGAGTTTGGCTGAAAGATGTTCCAGTAAAGCATTTGCAATACCGAGGTTACCTTCTGCATTTTCAAAATCGATAGGGTTTACTTTATGCGGCATGGCGCTGCTGCCAATTTCTCCTTTAATTGTTTTTTGTTTAAAATAATCTATACTGATGTAATTCCAAATGTCTCTGCAAAAATCTATAAGAATGGTATTGATTCTTTTTATAGCATCAAAATGTGCAGCAAGCACATCGTAATGTTCTATTTGTGTGGTGTATTGCTGGCGCTGCAGGCCTAATTTATTTTCCACAAAATCGTTGGCAAATTTTATCCAGTTATATTTTGGGTAAGCCACATAGTGAGCATTAAAATTTCCGGTAGCACCTCCAAACTTTGCTGTAAAGGGTATGTAACTGAATAACTGAATTTGATTTTCCAATCTTTCTACATACACCATTAATTCTTTTCCCAGCCGTGTAGGCGACGCCGGTTGACCGTGTGTACGTGCCAGCATAGGAACGTTTTTAAACTGCAATGCTAATTTACCTATAGTTAGCTGTAAATTAATTAACGCCGGTAAATATTCCTGCTCAATACTGTTTTTCCAGAGTAAAGGAATAGCAGTGTTATTAATATCCTGGGAGGTTAATCCAAAATGCACCCATTCTTTTAAATTTGCAGCACCGCATTTTTCCAGTTGCGCTTTTAAAAAATATTCAACTGCTTTTACATCATGGTTGGTAATGGTTTCAGTTTTTTTTATTTCTGCCGCATCGGCTAAAGAAAAGTTATTTACCACATCATGCAATTGTTTTTTTAATGCGGCACCTGCTTTAAAAAATTTCTTTTCTGCCAAAAATAAAAAATATTCTACCTCCACTAAAACCCGGTATTTAATTAAAGCGTATTCGCTGAAATATTCATCTAAATGTTGCAGTTGTTTACGGTAGCGGCCATCAATGGGAGAGATGGCAGTTAGTTGGTTTAAATCCATGTTGTTGATGTAAATTTGGGCAAAAATACAGTATTGATACATAAGATTAAAGTGGGGGCAGTAAGTTATTTAAATACGAAGCCACTTATATATGGATTTGAAAATGGAATGATGGCTGATGAGATTGAGTTGCTCTTTGATTTTCCTGCTAATATTGCCCAACAATTATTAAATAATCACATTGATGTTGGCCTTGTGCCGGTTGCGGCGCTGCCTGCTATGCAGGAGTTTCATATCATTAGTGATTACTGTATTGGTTGCGATGGCGCTGTGGTCAGCGTTTGCCTTTTTAGTGATGTGCCGCTGCAGGAGATAAAAACTATTTTATTAGATTACCAGAGCAGGACTTCGGTGGCGTTGTTGAAAATTTTAATAAAAGAGCATTGGAAAATATTGCCGGAATTTATTGCTGCAGAAAAAGGTTTTGAACAAAACATTAAAGGCAGCACTGCCGGGCTAGTAATTGGAGACAGGGCTTTTAAACAAATTCCTGTTTCAAAATATCATTACGATCTTGGTTTGGCATGGAAAGAAATGACGGGGTTGCCTTTTGTATTTGCTGCATGGGTAAGCAACAAAAAAATGACTGCTGAATTTATTAACTCCTTTAATGCAGCAACTTCGTTGGGACTGCAAAATATTGATACAATTGTTACATCAATTAATTATAAAGAAGCTGACCTTAACGATTATTACAAAAACAGGATTAGTTTTTTGCTGGATGATAAAAAGAAAGCAGCGCTGCAATTATTTCTTTCTAAACTGAATTATACCAATTAGACATTGAATCTATCCGATTAAAAAAGTGTCAGGTTGATGAGCTTGTCGAAACCGGTGCAAGAGTCAAACCGCCTTCGACAAGCTGCTAATGACAAGTATTTTAGAAGTTTGATAAACAATTTTTTACAAAAATTGATTTTAGCCACAAAGGCACTAAGGCACTAAGGAAAAATGCGTAGCATTTTTTCTGCTTTGTGTCTTTGCGCCTTTGTGGCAACCCTTTTTTATTAGCGAAGCTGAGAAAATTCTTTCTTACTGTCATTAGCAAAGAGCTTAATTTTTTTTTATGAGTGCCCCAGGCTGACAGTATGTTTTCAATGTCTAATTGGTATTAGATTTTATACCCAGTCTTTTTTTAATTGAATTTAAAACCGGTTCTAAGTCGGGGGTTAATTTTAAATAATACACACCTGCAATAAACAGTAAAGAAAATAAAACCGACTTTACAAACATGCACGTTACTCCTGAAATATTTTTAGTAATAAAAAATATTGCAAAATAAATTGCGGCAGCAGTTACAACCGCTTTTAATGAATTAATGGTGAAAGGCTGCATTTTAAATTTGTAATAAATAAATCCCATGCGGATAGCATTGTACACTGTAAGGCTGATAAAGCCTGCAATGCCAGCACCCACCATACCATATTTTTGCGTGAGCCAGTAATTTAACGGTATAGTTAAAAACAATAGCACCACTCCGGTTATAAATTCAAATTTCCAAAAATTACTGGTGTATAACATCTGGCTGTTTACGCCGGTACCCATATCAATAATAAATTTTAATCCCAGCACCAGTATTACATATTTACCTGCGGTAAAAGTAGGGTTGATATTAAAAGCTGTATAAGCATCATCTATATTTAACCAGATATTTAAAAAGATAAACAGCGAAATAATGAGCATGTTGATGGAACTGCGATTGTAAATTCGGCTGATCTCTGTTAAGTTTTTTTCTTTCCATGCCTGTGCAATGTAAGGGCTGGTAATAGCCACTATACTGCGTTGCGGTACAGATATAATGCTGGCAATATAATTTGACAATGTAAAGATGGCGGCTTTTTCCAAACCTTCCTGACGGGTTAAATTGATG
>NZ_JANPCM010000685.1:0-2075 GCF_031430955.1 Ferruginibacter sp. | reverse complement strand
GGCCATCCAGTTTCCAGTTAATAATGCCGCCTTTTAAATCATATACTTCCGTAAAGCCAAGTTTATTCAGCATCACTGCTGCATCGTGGCTGCGTACGCCAATAGCGCAGTACACAAACACCGGCATTTTTTTATCAATGGTAGTTAATCTTTTTTCAAAAAGAGAATCATGTATATCCATAAAAACAGCATGCTTAATATAACTTCGGCTTATTTCTTTTGGCGTACGCACATCTAACAAAAATGCATTAGTTGTGGCCTGCAATTTTTTATTGAATTGTTTGGGTGTAAGTTTTTCCTGCGCAAAAATATTGCTGCAGAAAAATATTGCTGCAAAAAGAAAACTAAAATATTGTATTGAAATCTTCATATAATAAAGGTACAACCTAAATAGAGCAATCTAAATTTGTTTATACCTTTAACATTATAAAACAAAAATATGCCCACCTCAACCGAAGTAGTAGCCCACATGATGCAACATGATTTATTCAGCCAGTGGCTGGGTATTGAAGTACTGGAAATTAAAGATGGCTACAGTAAAATAAAAATGTCCGTACGTAAAGAAATGATCAATGGCTTTGGCATTGTACATGGCGGCATTGCATTTTCATTGGCAGATTCTGCTTTTGCTTTTGCCTGCAACAACCGCAATGTGTTATCAGTTGCATTTGATACTTCTATCAATTTTATAAAACCCGTGCATGTAGATGATGTATTAACCGCCGAAGCAAAAGAATTGCATAACGGAAAATCTACTGGCTTATATCACATCACCATTGCTAATCAAAAAGAACATGTGGTGGCAGTTTTTAAAGGAACCTGTTACCGTACCGGCAAAGAGTTAATTTAATTTTACCGCTTGCATTTTACAATTAAGTTTATTAATTTTCATAGCAGTTTTTACTCACTCTTAAAACTGTTGCCATGCAAAAGATATCATACTGGGCACGCTGCCATGTAAATTCAGCAAGGTTTTTAATTGTTACCATCAAAATTTTACTGGCTGCATTGGCATATTACACAGGAATGGCATTGTATAAAATGCAGCTCGTGCTGCCGGCTGCAGAAATTTATTTTTTTGCATTTGTGCTAATGGTTGCTGCTGTTATTTTTTATCCACGGGGCAAAAAAAAAACAGTTTCAAAAAAACTATTTTACATCAGGCAAAAGGCCTGCGATTTTATTTTGCCGCTTTGTGCTGTTTTGGTTTTTACGGCATGGGTAAACAATGCTGATGTGGTAAATACAAATGCGGCGTATGGCAGCAGTATAATTAAACACCCCACTGCACAGCAAATTTTAAATTCGGGCAAAACAAAAGATGCATTAACAAATAAAGAAAAAAGGATTTTAAAAAAAGAATTTTTTAAACAGTTGAAAGTATATGCAGTTGCAACAGTTACCGGCAACAAAGCTAAAGCCGGAGAAGCATGGAAAATCCTTCTTGCTATTATTGCACTGGTAGGTTTACTTTTTCTGCTTGCGTCCCTGGTGTGCAGCCTTTCCTGCAATGGTGCCGATGCCGCAGCGGCTATTGTTGGTGTGCTTGGACTTACGGGCCTTATTTGGGGGTTTATTGTTTTAATAAAAGCAATAAACCGCAAACCGCAAAAAAAAGATAACCCTAAAGTGGAGTAATTTTGGTTTACAATTATTCACCTGATGATTTATCAATTCAAAAATTTTATTCCTGTAGTGCATGAAACTTCATTCATTCATCCGCAGGCTGCGGTTACCGGTAATGTAATTATTGGTAAGCATTGTTACATTGGCCCGGGTGCTGCTATCCGTGGCGATTGGGGGCAAATAATTATTGAAGATGGTTGTAATGTGCAGGAGAATTGTACTATCCACATGTTTCCAGGTGTAACGGTTTATTTAAAAGAAGGTGCACATATTGGCCACGGCGCAGTAATACATGGCGCCACCATTGGTAAAAATTGTTTAGTAGGTATGAATGCGGTTATAATGGATAATGTTGTTTTGGAAGAGGAGTGCATTGTTGGTGCATTAAGTTTTATAAAGGCTGATGAAAAATTTGAGCGCCGCAGTTTAATAGTGGGCAATCCTGCAAA
>NZ_JANPCM010000684.1:0-3622 GCF_031430955.1 Ferruginibacter sp. | reverse complement strand
TTTCTTTTCACCCAACCGCCGTCAGTGTTTGTCCCGTTTATTTCGGGACTGTCGGGGTTGAGACCGCCGTCATTCAATCACAAATTTTTTCATTTCCTCTTTTCCGTATCTCCCCTCATGCGTTTTTTTAAACACCGCACTTCCTCCAAACCAATCCAATACTTTTTGCGATGCTAAAAAACTGTTGTCGTTTTTTAAAATAGAATGATAAGACGAAAATTCCCAGTCTTTAAAATCTTTTACAAACCCATGGAGTTGTGCATTATAATGGCAATAGTAAATTAGAGAAGTGATATAACTTTCATCATCAACCAGCTTTCTTTCAAATGGCGATTCGAATAATGGCCCGGTGCGGTTGTGTGCTTTGTTAATAGATTGGGCATACGAATTAAAAAAGTGAGACAATTGTTTGGATGCATTCAGTTGTATCATGCCTTGTTTATTATGTTTGGGTTCTTGTACATTTTCTTTTACATACACCAATAAATGAAAATGATTTTTTAATAAAGCATAAGCAAATGTTTCAAACACATCCCCGCAGTAAGCAATGTATTGCTGAATAAAATAATAATAATTTCGCTGCTCTTTAAAAATATCCTCACCATTTACGCCTCTGTTATAAATGTGAAAATACTGGCCTTCAATAAAAGGTTGTATGTACATAACTCCAT
The DNA here is from genome assembly GCF_031430955.1 of Ferruginibacter sp. Classification (GTDB taxonomy): domain Bacteria; phylum Bacteroidota; class Bacteroidia; order Chitinophagales; family Chitinophagaceae; genus Ferruginibacter. The sequence goes on along the minus strand of NZ_JANPCM010000684.1, from coordinate 2,951 downwards.
AATTTATTTTAGGGTTACTATAACCCCGACGGCGGCTTCAAGCCCCGTCGGCGGTTATGTAGACTGTATAAGTTAGTTAATCTCTTTCTCTCAGCCAACCGCCGTCAGGGTTTATAACCGCTGACGGGGTTTACCACCTCACACATTTCGTATCACACACACCACCACACCCCAAATTTTAAAATCACTAAACTCACTCACATCAATGGGCGAAAGTTTAGGTGTTTCCGGGACAAGCCGCAGCCGGTTAAGCGTTAACTCATACCGCCGTATCAGCATCTCGCCATCAATAACCGCAATAACTATTTTACCATTTTGTGGTTTAATACTGCGGTCCACAATTACAATATCGCCATTGTAAATACCGGCGTTGATCATGCTTCCGCCACTCACCCTCATAAAAAAAGTTGCCGGTTTATTTCGGATCAGTTGTTCATTCAGGTCAATACCCCGTTCCATATAATCATCAGCGGCGGCGCCAAAGCCTGTAGCATTGGCCGTGGCCACATCCTGCTGGGTAAAACGTTTAGTACCACCGTAACTGCTGCCAAAAAATTTTTCCACTTCCATATAAATATGTTTTGATTATCTAAATTATTTAGTAAATTTATGCTAAAATAATTAGCTAACAAATTTAGTAACAAAAATATTTTTTAACATGAAAGATTTAAGCAATACCATACCCGGCTACCGGGTTTACGAGTACCTGCTGGTACTGTCGCCACACGAAGAACTGCGGAATAAAATTATGGGGGTGAAAAAAGATTTTTACGACAAATACCAGGCCGAACGGTCCCGAAAATTTTCGGGAGGTAAGCCGCATGTAACGCTGGTAAACTACCTGCAGTACGAAATGATGGAAGACAAAATCCTCCAGCATTTAAAAACCATTGCCATGGGCTATCATCCCATAAAAATTGAATTGAAAGATTACGGCAGTTTTCCCAGTCATACTATTTATATTAACATCACCAGCAAAGTGCCCATACAAAGTTTGGTAAAACAAATACGTACCGAAACCCAGCGGCTGATGAAACTGAACGACGATAACAAACCCCATTTTATTTTAGAACCGCATTTAACAATTGCCCGCCGCTTATTACCCTGGCAATACGAAAAAGGTTGGTTAGAATACAGCCACAAAAATTTCACCGGCAGGTTTATTGCCGATAGTATGTTATTATTAAAACGCCCCGTGGGCACATTAAAATATGAAATAGCAAAACGTTTTGAATTTGAGAATTTGCCGGTAGCCATTAAGCAGGGAGATTTGTTTAGCGCCTGAGAGGCCCCTGTCCCCTAGGGGGGAACTTAGGATGTTACTGCATTAGTAAATTGAAAAGTCGTTAAAATTAAAATAGTCTTTTTGGGACGAACATTTTTTCTTTGTTCGACTTCATTGGTCTAGCCTTAGGCGAGACACTCTTATACAGTAAATCTTTATTCAACTCTTTAAATTTTAGCACCCTTCAAATATTATTAAACTGTTTGAAACTAAAAGTAGAATTACCAATGCCGAAGCCACAGTAGTACAACCGATGAACATAGCTACTTCCGGCAAACGGACTGTATTCGTTTGTCGGGCTCTTTTTTTGTTTCTTTTTTGCCTGCCCCGAGAAAGGTTTGTGTGCTGCTTCGGGGGAGAAGCAAAAAAGAAAACATTACTCAGAGAGTAACAATAAATAAATTAGTTAAAACCAATCATAAAGCTCCCTTAATCAAAAAAACAAACTCAATGGAAAATAATAAACTACAACAAGATCATCACAAAGTATCCGCAAAAGAACAAAGCGAAGAAGTACAATACATAACAGGCCGTGGCGCACAATTCAACACCAAAAACCGTTTTTTAAAAGACGAAAAAACCCAGGAACATATTGAAGGTATTGACGATTGGGAAGCCAGTAATATACCCACGCAATACATAGAGCAGCAAAGCAAAACCATTGTAAATAAAGTAGAAAGTAAAGATGTAGGCATGGGTTACAGCATGAACCCTTATGCCGGTTGTGAGCACGGCTGCATTTATTGCTATGCCCGTAATGTGCATGAATACTGGGGTTACAGTGCCGGATTGGATTTCGAACAAAAAATAATCATCAAAAAAAATGCACCGCAACTGTTGCGTAAATTTTTAATGCATCCAAAATGGGATGCCACACCCATTATGCTCAGCGGCAATACCGATTGCTATCAGCCGGCCGAACAAAAGTATCGCTTAACAAGAGGCTTACTCGAAGTTTGTAATGAGTTTAATCAGCCGGTGGGCATACTTACCAAAAACAGCTGGATATTAAAAGATAAAGATGTGCTGCAGGAAATGGCGAAGAAAGGTATTGTATCTGCCATGGTTTCCATCACATCTTTTAATGAAGACCTGCGGCGCAGTATGGAACCACGAACTACAACCGCCAAACAAAAATTAAAAGTCATCAACGAACTCAGCAGTGCCGGTGTACGCATGGGTATTATGATGGGCCCGATGATACCCTGATTGAACGACCACGAAATGCAGCGCATTATGAAAGCCGCAGCAGATAACGGTGCAACCTTTACTGCGTACACGTTCATCCGTTTAAATGGCGCTATTAACTTTTTATTTCACGACTGGCTGTATAAAAACTTTCCTAACCACGCCGATAAAGTGTGGCATTTAATAGAGCAAAGCCACGACGGTAAAGTAAACGACACCCGCTGGGGCGTACGCATGCGTGGCGAAGGCAGTATTGCAGATATGGTGGCGCAGACCTATAAAAAATACGGTAAGCTGTATAATATGAATGCCGAAGAATGGCATTTAGATACCAGTAAGTTTAGAGTGCCGGGCGGGCAGGGGAAATTGTTTTAATTTTTTTAAAATATACACATGAAAGGCATTACAAGAGAATATTTATTACATGTGATCAATGACTGTATCAAGATCACTATTCATTACCGCAGAAAAATAGCCG
>NZ_JANPCM010000683.1:0-5374 GCF_031430955.1 Ferruginibacter sp. | reverse complement strand
TATGCGTCCGGCTCCACAAGGCCGTGGTTACAGGGTTCGCAAACGCAGTAACCACGTAACAGTAATTGTAGATACTAAAGCAACTAAAAATTAATAAAAGATTTAACTAAGTAATATGGGTCAAAAAACAAATCCAATAGGAGCCAGGTTAGGAATCATTCGTGGTTGGGACAGTAACTGGTTTGCTAATAAAAGGGAGTATCCAAAAAAACTAATTGAAGATCATAAGATCAGAAATTATTTGAATGCCCGTATCAACAAGGGTGGAATAGCAAAGATTGTTATTGAGCGTACACTTAATAAATTAATTATCACTATTCATACTTCTAAGCCAGGTATTATTATCGGTAAAGGCGGTGGAGAAGTGGACAGGATTAAAGAAGAATTGAAAAAATTATGTGGTAAAGATGATGTGCAGATTAATATTTTAGAAATACGCCGTCCGGAACTTGATGCAAACATTGTTGCTGATACTATTGCCCGTCAATTGGAAAATCGTATCAATTACAAAAGAGCTATTAAAATGTCAATAGCCTCTGCTTTAAGAATGGGTGCAGAAGGAATTAAAGTAAAAGTAGGTGGCCGTTTAGGTGGTGCTGAGATTGCACGTAGCGAAGAAATTAAACAAGGCCGTACACCATTGCATACACTGCGTATGGATATTGATTACGCAAACGTATTTGCATTGACTGTGTATGGTAAAATAGGTGTTAAGGTTTGGATTTGTAAAGGTGAGGTTTTAGGCAAAAGAGATTTAAATCCAAATGTTGTTGCAGGTGGTGGTAAAGAAGGCGGACCGGGTGAAAGACAAGGTGGATTTGAAAGAAGAGATGACAGAAGAGGTGGAGATGACCGCAGAGGCGGCGGCGGTGGTGGAGACAGAAGAGGCGGCGGCGGTGGAAACCGTGGCGGTGGCGGCGGAGGAAGAAGATAAATGAAATGTATGATTTCGGATGTTTGATTTAAGATTTCATCCGGGGTTAAGTTTAAAATAAAATTGTAAAGCTGTTTGATTTGTGTATTTGAAAAATCATAAATCATAGATCTTACATCATAAATTGAAAAAAGATGTTATCACCAAAAAGAAGTAAACACAGAAAGACACAAAAAGGCAGAATGAAGGGAGATACCAAACGTGGTGCAACCTTAGCCTTTGGATCATTTGGTTTAAAAGCACTGGATAGTGTTTGGTTAACCAACCGTCAGATAGAAAGTGCCCGTCAGTCGTTGACCCGTCATATGAAGAGAGAAGGAAACGTGTGGATAAGAGTTTTTCCTGATAAGCCTATTACCGCTAAGCCTGCAGAGGTAAGGATGGGTAAAGGTAAAGGTAACCCTGAGGGATGGGCGGCAATTGTACAACCAGGCAGAATCATTTTTGAATGTGACGGAGTTAGTGAGCAAACTGCAAAAGAAGCATTTGCACTTGCAGCACAAAAACTACCCATCTTAACCAAGTTTGTAGTACGTCACGATTACGAGGCATAAAAATTTGCAAATTTGCAACTATGCAAATTGACAAATTTATTGAAGTAGCGAATTTTAGAATTATCAAATTAATAATACAATGGCGAAGAAAGTTGATTTTGTAAAAAGCCTTAGCGGATTAGGTGAAGCAGATTTAAAAGCAAAGATCCAGGAAGATGAGTTGCGTTTAAAAAAGTTATCATTCGCTCATGCAATTTCTCCACTGGAGAATCCGCAAAGTATCCGTTTATTAAGAAGGGATATTGCACGACTGAAAACCGCAGTAAGAAAGTTACAAATAGGGTAACTCCTGTCCTGAAAAGGGAAAAAGTAAAGATTAAGTTTTATATAAATAGCGAAAGCTAAAATTTATAACAATGCCAGAAAGAAATTTAAGAAAGACAAAATTAGGAGTGGTATCCAGCAATAAAATGGATAAAACCATTACTGTTAATGTAGAAAGAAAAGTAAAGCATCCGCTTTATGGAAAATTTGTAAAGAAAAGTACAAAGTTTCATGCTCATGATGAAAAGAATGAGTGCAGTATTGGCGATACAGTTAAAATAATGGAGAGCCGTCCTTTAAGCAAAACAAAGCGCTGGAGACTGGTTGAGGTGGTAGAGAAAGTTAAATAAAAAAGCGGTGAGCTTAAAGCTATAAGCAGTGAGCCACAACTTGAAAAATATTAGTATAAAATGCTAGCAGCTCAAAGCTAATAGCTCAAAGCTAAAAAAAATGATACAACAAGAAAGCAGACTAAACGTAGCAGATAACAGCGGAGCAAAACAAGTTTTGTGTATCCGTGTATTGGGAAACAGCGGACAGGATTATGCAAGAATCGGCGATAAAATTGTAGTTACTGTAAAAGATGCCATGCCTGCAGGTGGTATTAAAAAAGGAACTGTGAGCAAAGCTGTAATTGTTAGAACTACTAATAAGTTACGTCGTAAAGATGGTTCTTACATTCGTTTTGATGATAATGCAGTAGTATTATTAAATGCATCAGACGAACCAAGAGGCACACGTATTTTTGGGCCGGTGGCTCGTGAATTGCGTGACAAAGGTTACATGAAAATTATTTCATTGGCACCGGAAGTACTTTAAAAAAATGTGGGTTACGATCCGCCGCGGCGGATACGAGCCGCATAAATTAATAAAAAGATTTTCAATGCTATAGAGTGGAGCTCAAAGCTCGAAGCTCATAGCTCAAAGCAAAATAAAATGAGCACAAGATTTAAACCAAAGTACAACATCAAAAAAGGAGATACCGTTATCGTGATTTCTGGCGAAGGAAAAACACAGAAGAATGATAAGGGTGTGATGGAGTATAAGCCACGTAAAGTGTTGGAAGTTATTTTAGAAAAAGGCAAAGTGCTGGTTGAAGGTGCAAACATTATAACCAAGCATACTAAGCCTACATCTCAAAATACTAAAGGTGGTATCATTAAAAAAGAAGCGCCTATAGCCATTAGTAATGTAATGCTTTGGGATGCAAAAGCCGGAGTACCTGCTAAAGTAAAGCTTACACGGGATAACGGAAAATTAGTAAGAATTTCAAAAAAATCAGGGGAGGTAATAAAATAATGAGCACAAAATCTAACAACCCAAGGTTAGCAGATAAGTACACTGCAGAAGTGATACCTGCTTTAATGAAAAAATTCAGTTATAAAACTGTAATGCAGGCGCCTAAATTAACCAAGATTTGTTTGAATCGTGGTGTTAACGGTGCGGTTACAGATAAAAAACTGATTGACATTGCAATTGATGAGTTATCATCAGTAACCGGTCAAAAAGCTGTAGCAACAATGTCTAAAAAAGATATTTCAAACTTTAAGTTGCGTAAAAACATGCCCATTGGTGCAAGAGTTACACTTCGTGGAGTTAAAATGTACGAATTTTTAGACAGGCTTGTATCTGTATCACTACCACGTGTACGTGACTTTAAAGGTATCAATGATAAATCATTTGATGGCCGTGGTAACTACACACTGGGTGTAACGGAGCAAATCATTTTTCCTGAAATTGATATTGATAAAGTAAATAAAATTACAGGACTGGATATCACTTTTGTAACAACAGCAAATACCAACGAGGAAGCATTTGAATTGCTGAAAGAATTGGGTATGCCTTTTAAAAACGTAAAGAAATAACCCCGGGTAAAATCAGGGAAAAAACAAAAATAAAACATGGCAAAAAAATCAATTGAAGCCAGGCAAAGAAAGCGTGAAGCAGCCGTTGCCAAATATGCTGATAAAAGAACAGCTTTAAAAGCAGCAGGTGATTATGCAGGTTTGGATTTATTACCAAAAAATGCATCACCGGTTCGTTTAAGAAACCGTTGCCAGCTAACCGGCAGACCAAGAGGATACATGAGGTATTTTGGTCTTTCAAGAAACCAATTTCGTGATATGGCACTGCAGGGTAAAATACCGGGTGTTACTAAAGCAAGCTGGTAAAGCCCCCTAAATCCCCCCAAGGGGGACTTGGATATCGCATTGACAAAATTTATTTAATCAATTAACTAAAATAACAATGGTTACTGATCCTATAGCAGATTATTTAACAAGAATACGCAACGCACAAATGGCTAATCACCGTATTGTAGAAATACCTGCAAGCAATTTGAAAAAGCGTATTACTGAAATATTGTACGATAAAGGTTACATTTTAAAGTACAAGTTTGAAGAAGATAAAAAACAAGGTCTTATTAAGATTGCATTAAAGTATGATGCAGCTACTAAATTACCTGTTATACAAAGTTTAGAAAGAGTTAGCCGCCCGGGTTTACGCAGTTATGCAAAGCCAGGCGATTTTAAAAGAGTAAAGAATGGTTTGGGAGTTGCTATAGTTTCTACATCAAAAGGTGTAATGACCGATAAAGAAGCAAAGGCACAAAATGTAGGCGGAGAAGTTCTTTGCAACATTTACTAGCCCCTAAACATCTAAACCTCTAAACGGGTTTTGACAAAAGATACATGATTTGACAATTAAGCCTTAGTCGTGGCTGAACACAAATCGAATTAAAATAAAAAATAAAAAAACCGACCATGAGCAGAATAGGAAAAAAACCGGTAGAATTTCCAGCAGGTGTAACCATTTCGGTTAACAACGAAAACGTGGTTACTGTAAAAGGACCAAAAGGAGAATTGAAACAAACGGTTGACAGAGATATTAAAATTGAAGTAAAGGAAGGAACCGTTGATGTGGTGCGTCCTACTGAACAAATACGTCACCGTGCAATGCATGGTTTGTACCGCTCTTTAATCAGCAATATGGTTTTAGGTGTAACAGAAGGCTATAACAAAAAATTAGAATTGGTGGGTGTGGGTTATAAAGCATCTAATCAGGGTAATCTTTTAGATCTTGCTTTAGGTTATTCTCACAATATTGTTTTTGAAATACCTAAAGAATTAAAAGTTACTACTTCTCAGGAAAAAGGACAAAATCCCATGATTAGTTTTGAGAGTATCGATAAACAATTAATTGGCCAGGTCTGTGCAAAAATCAGGAGCTTACGTAAGCCAGAACCATACAAAGGTAAAGGTGTGAAATTTGCAGGCGAGGTGTTGAGAAGAAAAGCTGGTAAATCGGCAGGTAAGTAAACCCCTATCCATTAAAGGGGGAAAAGCGGAAAAATTAAAATTCATCCTGGCAGTATCAGGATAAAACAGAAATAACATGAACAGTAAATCAAGCGCAAGAGTAAAAATTAAATACCGCATCCGTAAAAAGATAAGCGGTGCTGCAGCAAAACCAAGATTGAGTGTTTTTAGAAGCAATGCAGATATTTATGCTCAATTAATTGACGATGCTAACGGTGTAACATTAGCCGCAGCTTCATCAAGACAAAAAGATATTGCTGCACAAAAAGCGCCTAAAATTGAAAAAGGTAAATTGGTTGGCGCTG
>NZ_JANPCM010000682.1:0-7622 GCF_031430955.1 Ferruginibacter sp. | reverse complement strand
GGTGGGAGAACGCATAAAATGGAACAACCCCAGTTTTTATTATACCGGAGAAATGAAGCCTTTTGACCCGAAAGAATATAAAAGAGAAATAGTGGTGTTTAATCTTTTTAAAGAAAAGATAATGCTGGTTTTTCCCAGTGGCGCAAAAGTAAAAAATACATACGGATTATTAACCGGCGATTATAAAGATGGAAGAAGGATTGCAGTATTAAAAGATATGGCGGATGTTAAAACAAAAGAAAAGGATTTACAAAAAATTATTAAAGAATGGTTGAAGCTTATAGATAAATAATACCAATTAGACATTGAATCTATCTGATTAAAAAAATGTCAGGTTGAGGTACTCATAAAAGAAAAATTTAAGCTCTTTGCAAATGACAAAACTTCGATTCCATCGGAGTGTCAGTCCCGATTGAAATCGGGATTGTCGAAGCCGATGTGCTTCTTTAAACCCGCTTTCGACAAGCTCAAGCTGACAGTCTAATAATTTGAAAGTAAGTGTTTTGCATAATGTGTAATTAGCAGCTTGTCGAAACCGGTGCAATGTTAGCCCGCCTTCGACAAGCTGAGGCTGACGGTATTGTTTCAGTGTCTAATTGGTATAAATCTTGAAAAAAATCATCGTCATAATTAATATAGCAATATTTAAAAAAATGCGTTGTCATTTGCCGGGACAAATGAACAACCGCATTTTGAAAAAACATCTTTCAGGGTGGGTAAAAAATATTTGCAACTTACAACAGTAAAAATAACAGGGCTTGTATTAAATTGTCAATAGCCGATCAGGATATTTTTATCTTTACGATAAGTCAATTATTTTTCCGGTGCCCAACAAATAGGGTAAACAGGGATGGACATTTATTGATCTTTCAAAAATTTAAAAGCAATTTTACAGGTACTTTAACCCTTGCTTATGATGAAGCAGCGCCCAAAAAATTAACCAATCTAATAAAATTGAAAGAAAAAAATAATTATTCATTAAGGATTTTTAGATTTACTCCATTCAAAGGCAATGCCGGCATAATAATTTTTTGCCGGAGCCGCATTATAATATCTTCCGCCTGCAGCATTTATATCATTACCCAAACTGTACGTTTCGTTAAGCAGGTTATCAACACCAAAGTAAAAATTTAATTTATTATTAGTTTTCAAATTAACTTTCCAACCAACCCGGCAACCTAATAAGTGATAAGCATCTGCCGATACCGCATTAGCATCATCTAAAAATATTTTATCAGCATAATACCAGGTGCTGTTAAAATAAATTCCTTTTTTAAATTGTACGTCTGCCAAAACAGCAATGATGTTTTTAGGCACACTGGGTAAATATTTACCTGAAAAATTAATAGTACCTTTTTTAAAATCGCCGTATTTAAAATTACTGAGTGTGTAAGAAGATTTCAACACCAGGTAATTAAGAAAAGTATTTTTAAAAGCAATAGAATAGTCGGCACTTATTTCAATTCCTTTTTGTTGCGTATTACCTGCGTTTACAAAATAATCGGCGTTGCTGCTGTCTTTTCTTGTTACCAACGCATTGTTCAGTTTAAAATAAAAACCTGTTGCTTCTACACGTAATTTATTTTTAAAAAAAGAAAATTTCCCTCCCCCTTCATAATTAATTCCTTCCTCTGCTTCTAAAAAAGTGCTGATAGCCCCGGTGGATGGAAGCAACTCTGAAATAGTTGGCGGCGAAAATCCTTTTGAAATACTTACAAATACAGCATTATTATTTATTTTTTTTTGAAGAGCAAGCCTTGGAGATAATTGATTTTTATAAGTGCGGCTTTGCTGCACCACAGGGTAATTGTTCAATCTTGTAAAATCTACTTTCGATTTATTGATGCTGGCGCCTGCAGTAATAATCCAGTTTTCTTTAATACTAATATCTGCCTGTGCAAAAATGGTGTAGGTGCTGTACCGGATATCATCATTAGTTTGTAAAGTATCGGGGTTACCATTTTTATTTTTACTCACCTGTGTATTAAAAAATCCTTCCTGCAATTCTCCTCCGGCAACCAATTGTATTTTAGTTTCATTTATTTTTTTATCATAAATAAAAGAAGTTCTCCCGCCAAAGCCTGGTTCGTTCCGGCGTTCGTAATTACGGAATGTGGGGTTTTTTATTTGTGCAAATGCGCCGTAAAGTATAAGGGTGTTCTTAAAATTATCGTTGAAATTATATTGATGATTTATTCCTGCGGTAAAATTTTTTTGATAGATGGCAGCTTTTGCTGTGGCTGCGGAAGGGAAGCCACCAGCAGCCGGCCTTGCCTGTTTTGGATTGGCTGTAAATTCAGCTTTAGTTAAACCACCCGGTGTTTCGTAAAATAAATTATTATATAAAATACTTGCGGTGAGTTGCTGTTTATCAGAAATTTTAAATTGAGAAATAAAATTTGCATTATCTCTTTTACTTTTTGCATTATTCCGATAGCCATCACTTTCATTATGAGCATAACTGATAAGACTGTGACTATTTTTTTCGCCAAAACTTATGGAAGATAAAAAATTTTGCAGGCCGTAACTGCCAAAAATATATTCGGCTTTCAGGGAAGGTGTAAAAGAATTATCAAAACTGTTCATCAACAATACTCCACCAGTACCTGCGCCATACATACTGCCCGCCGGGCCTTTAATTATTTCTATCGAAGAAAAATTATTAAATGCAAACTGATTAAAATAAGTGTTGCCACCTGCATCGGTAACAGGAATACCGTTCCAGTAAACCTTTACATTTCTTACCCCAAAAGGAGAACGCAGCGAACTGCCCCTGATGTTGATACGGTAACTGCCCGGCGAACGCTCCTCCATCCTTACACCGGCAATTGCATTAAAACCATTTACCAAAGAAGTTTTATTAAATCTGTCGGCATTATTATTGCTTAAAACTTTTACAATAGTACCGCTGTTGATGATCCTGTTCTGCTCAAAGGCCGTAACAACAATTTCATTCATCGACAATGTTGAATCACCAACAATCTTTTCCTGTGCAGCTGCATTCTTTTGCAGGGATAAGACTATTAATAAATAAAAAATATATTTTTTCATCAAAATAATTATTTTGCAAAGCTATGCCGTAATTTTATAAAAATAACTTCTGATGAAATTTAAAATTGCATACATAACATTTTTATGCCTGATAATTTTCACGGCATGCCATAATACAAAAAACATTAACACAAGTTCTAAAAATGCTAATAACACTGAAGGATTTGCTGAGACAGTTCAACTTCCTGCGCCGTTTGCTACGCCAGCGGTTAGAAATAATTCTAAAACAATTGGCTGGCCGCAGGATAAAGCTCCCATTGCTCCCGAAGGATTTTCTGTAACAAGGTTTGCAGAGAGATTGGATAACCCACGCTGGATTTATGTGGCACCCAACGGCGATATTTTTGTTGCCATGGCTAATACAGTTAGCGATGGATTTACAAAAAGCACCGGTGATATAAAGTTGGGCAAAAGCAGCAACACCATCTTATTTTTAAGAGACAATGATGGCGATGGTGTTGCAGAAATTAAAAAAGTATTTTTATCGGGGTTAAACCGTCCGCTGGGAATGCTTATTTTAAATAACAAATTTTATGTGGGCAATACCGATGGTTTATGGATGTATCCTTACGAAACCGGGCAAACAGAAATGACAGTTACAGGAACAAAAATTTTAGATTTGCCTGCAGGTGGTTATAATAATCACTGGACAAGAAATTTAATTGCTAACAGAGATGGCACAAAAATTTATGTGTCAGTTGGCTCGGGCAGTAATGTTGCAGAACATGGTATTGACAATGAAATCCGCAGGGCAAATATTTTAGAAATAAATCCTGATGGCAGCGGCGAGAGAATTTATGCAGGTGGTTTACGCAACCCTGTTGGAATGGGTTGGGCAACAGGTACAAATATTTTATGGACAGCAGTAAATGAAAGAGATAATTTAGGTGATGACCTTGTACCGGATTATGCAACCAGTGTAAAAGAAAATGGTTTTTACGGATGGCCGTATGCCTACTATGGAAAAAATGCAGACCCGAGAATGAAAGGCGAAAGGATGGATTTAGTTAACGCAACTATTACTCCTGATGTATCAATGGGAGCCCATACGGCATCGTTAGGTTTAGTTTTTAATGAAAACAATTATTTAACCAGGCCTTATTTTGGCGGCATGTTTATAGGCCAGCATGGCTCATGGAACCGCAGCGTACTCTCTGGCTATAAAGTGGTGTTTGTTCCATTTGCCAATGGAAAACCATCAGGACCTGTGCAGGATTTTTTAACCGGCTTTATTGCAGATAAAGATAAAAGCACTGTTTATGGCCGGCCGGTAGGTGTGGCATTTACACAAAACGGATCGCTGCTGGTGGCAGATGACAGAGGCAACACTATTTGGAGAGTTGCAAAAAAATAGTGTCATTTTTTTATAGCATCTTCTTTAATCCTTCCCACTTTACTTTCCATTTACCATTTTTGGGTATGCCAGGATTTGTTATTGTGTTACCGTCATAACCGGCACACATCATTGCAATGGCAGTGAGTAAGCCGCCGTTGCCCGGCAAATAAATAGTTAATCGTCCATCCTGGTAATTATGCCCGTTATTTAAATAGGTGTTGGTAGTGATGTTCATCAATAAAGCATCAATGGCTTTTTCGGGTTGGCCTAATCGTGTGGCTGTCATTGCTGTCATAGGAAAATCCCAGCCCCACGTATCTTTCCAGCTCCAGTTATCCCAAATCCAGTTGAAAGTATTTTGCATAATTATTTTATTTACCATTGGCGTTTCGGGTGCCATCCCCAATGCACCCAATACAGAAGGATGATCAGTTTTAAATTCTGGATTGGTGTAAGAGTCTGTTGCACTTTCTGTAAACAAATACCTGTCGCCTTGTATGGGTAGTGGTGATAAATTATTAATTACCGCATCCCATTTTTTATTGCGTGGCAAGTGCAAACGTTCTCTCCATAGTTGTGCAGTTGATAATGCCCAATGCCAATACGCTAATTCGTACGTGGGATTAAAAGTTGTATCTGCTTTAAATCTTTCCTGGGCTGCAATTACACCTTTGCCTAAAACATATTTTTTAGTTACTGAATCGTATCGGGCAAAGGAAGCCATAAAATCGGCAGTGGCAAAAACAAGATCTTTATATTTATTCAGTGTTTGCAAATTTGTTTTTTGACGATATACCAACTCAGTAAAATAAATATAGTGCGGTTGTTGCCAAATTAAAAATGCACCGATTGACGATGGCACTTCTCTCCCATCATTGTCCGTCATTTTTTGCCAGCGCACACCTTCATAACCCTGGCGCTGTGCAATAGCTTTTGCAATTGGTGCAACCTTATCGTACCAGGCCAAAGTTTTTTCCAATAAATCAACTCTGCCCCATAATGCAAAATGCACGGCGTGCCACCAATGCATTTCAATATGCGGTTTGCCATACCAGCTATTGTAAGTTAAACCAGTTTCCTGGGGAGGATTAACGCCTTCGCATTGTATTTTGGTGAGGTATTGTGAGAGCACAATTCTTCTTTCTAATTCTTTTGCTCCTGAATCGGTGCTGCCGGTAAAATCAACTACAGCACCATGTAGCCAGAATGATTGCCATGAAGTAATGCTATTAGTTTTTATTTTTTCAAAAGAAGGAAGATTGATATTTTTTGAATCTGCTGTAAATTGACAACTGAATTCAAATACATCCGCATTATTTGGTTTTAATATAAAGTAATGTTTTTGTTTTGCAGAGATATCTGCCCTTCCTTTCCAGTTTAAAAGTAATTTATAATTTGTTGTATCAAGTTGATGCGTAATCACTGCAGCATTATGGGATGTTTCTTTTAAAGTTGACTGATGTTTTTCTTCTTCTTTAAAATTATTGCCCATATCTGCCCAGCCACCGGTTGGATAGGGCAATCTGATACGTACACTGATTTTTTCTTTTTGTATTAATGAAGAAATAATTTTAACTCCAATAATATCCTGTTGCTGATGACAAAATGTAATTACTTCTACAGGAATTTCATCAACAGTAAACTTAGAATGAATTTCACCAGTCCACATGTTCAAAGTTTGCTTGATATTTTTTACATCTTTAACTTTAAAAATGCTGCCATCATTTTTTATTATTTCCAAACCAATATTGGCTAAATGTAAGCGGTGCAAATTTTGGCGGAAATAATTGGATGCATTTTTATTTTGTTCGGGAATATTCCATTGCACCATGTATTTTACATCACTTCCGTTAAGGTGATATGTTTTTAATGCTTCTTCTTCTTTATAATTATTTGTATTGGGAAAACTATGCCAGCCCCATTCACTTTGTGTGCCCAGCGGAACGCCTTTTGCATAAGCATCCGGGAAAGATTGTAACCCTGTTGCATCAACTGTAAATGCAAATTTGCCATTGCCAACAGACAAAGATGAAAGTGTATCCATTGTTTTGTTGATGACAGTGTGTCTTTCAACAAGAGCTTTTCTGTTGATGGGTTGTGCTCCTAATTTTTGCGAACAAAACAAAAATGCAACTATGGTATATATAAATATTTTTTTCATTAAATAATTATCTAAATTTTGTTTTAATTTAATTACACCGTCCCTTTAGATAGGTGATATAAGGCTCAAGTTGAACAGGGCTTTTGCCCAATCAATATTTGAGCAAAAGCCCATTCTCAAATATTTATTTTATCCCTGGCCTGAAGGCAATTCAAAAGAACTATTAAATAATTACAGCTTTTAAATTAACTGTTACTTAGATAAAATTATCTGACCAATGTTAAACTCATCAATCCTGCAACTACTTCATTAGCTAAAGTAACTAATTGCAAAGTTTTTAATTCTTTATCTTTTTGCAAAGGCATTTCTATTACTGTTGCAGCTCCGCCATCAATAGCACGGTTGCTAAAACCTTTAATGGAAGTATAGTTATTAAATGATTTTGTAAACTCCCCTGTTTTTAAAATTAAACGGTAAGGCTTTGGTGCACCGGTAGTAAATGCAAAACCGTCTTCCAAATAATCCTGTTCTATTGGCCACCAGTTTGAAGGATTGATTAATGGCAATTCCTCTGTTGTGGCATCTGCATAAGTAACTATAATTTTTGCATTGGTAAATTGTGATTGCTGGTGATTGGTACTGCCTGCCATTAAAAAATATGCATGTTGTGCTTTGCCATTTAAAGGTATTGTTGTATACTTTGGATAATTATCCCATTGCGATGTATAAATAATATTCTTTGCGTCCATTGCTGATGGTGTGGCAAAAGGAATTTTATCTAAATAGATTTTATTTTCCACCCCAGCTTTTACTCTCATACCACTATCATTAATATTTGCTTCCGTTAAAGGATAACACCAGTTGCCAATGCCCTGCCAGGGAATTTGCAGTGTGGGTGATTGTGGACGTGGAGAAAGATATTTATTTTTAAAGATTTGTGTTAGTTTATCGTTGAAGTTTGGCTGCAGATCTATAGTTGAAAATTTAGTACTATCATCGGGCTTAAAATCAACATAAAAATTTTCTATAGAAATTACAGTTCTAAAATTTATCGGCTCAAACCAAATAGCATCACCCTGTTGTAATTGCAAAAAAGCAGAATGAAACTTCCCGTCACTTATTGTTTTAAAATTA
>NZ_JANPCM010000681.1:0-1982 GCF_031430955.1 Ferruginibacter sp. | reverse complement strand
ATAAGTGTATTGAATAAAATATTTGTAGGCATTCAATAAATGTGTTTTTACTTTAGCCGAATCAGTTGTCCATTGTGCCTCGCCAAGATCAATTACTTTTTGATAGCTTGGAGCTGCAAGACCTAAAGCCATGGTAGTATCCATTTTCTCTTGTGACAGTGCAGTCATATAATATCCATAAGTTTCGTTAGGATATTTGGTAATGTAAGAACTCCATCCATCTATTGCAGCCTGATAATTTGCACCACGGCTAAAGTTTATAGAAGCGTTAAAAATATCTGTTTTTGTAGGTGCTTTTTTGGTATCAAGAATTTTCTTGTACCAGTTTGCCGCATCTAAATATTGCTTTTGAGATTCGAACCTGGCTGCCATTGTTTTCATTAATGCCACTTTACCAATTTCGGTAGTATCGAAAGTGATACCTTTTTCAATTAAGGTTGCTGCGGCAGCTTCGTTGCCCGGAAATTTTAATAAGTTTCTTACATAAAATTCAATATCTGTTGGGCCAACCTTTTCTGGTTTTTGCAATTGAAAGAATTTTTCAAAAGAAGTTTTTGCATTTACTGAATCGTTTAATTTGTCGTAAGCATAGCCTTTTAATCCATATAAACGAACATCAGGATTTGCGCCACCGCCTGTAATACATGCATCAGCCTGAGTGATTGACTCAGCAAATAAACCCTGTGCATATTTAATGGTAGCCCTGTAATAACATGATTGTGGTTCATCATCCCCCATTAACGTTAAATATTTTTCGAGGTATTCTGCCGATTTTTTTACATCAGTTTTATAAAATAAATTATACAGGTTATTATAAACAGGTGCATAATTAGCATCCATTGCAATGGCCTCATTAAAATACCTCATATAAATTTCCGACTGCGTAAAGCCCTGAGTTTGATAAATTTTACCAATGCGGTATTTTGCCCTTGCATAAGCTGAGTTAACTGTTAAAGCACTTTCGTAAGCCCTTTGTGCACTACCGCCATCAGAAGCTTTGCGGTAAGCATCACCTAATAAAGCCCATGTTTCAGGATCTTTAAAGCCCTTTAATGTTGTGGCTAATTTTAATTTATCAACAGCATAATTTGCATCGCCATTTTTAGAATCAAAGTCGCCATTTGCTAAACCAATTGCATTTAAAACAGCAATATTCTTTCCCTGACTTAATGAAATGGCAGTTTCAAAACGATTACGGGCATCCTGAGTTTTACCTTCCAGCAATTCAATATGCCCGATACCTGCAGTTAATAAAGCGTTGTTGCTGTTGGCTTCAAGCGTTTTGCGGTACAATTCTTTTACAGCCGCAATATTTTCTGTTTTATCGGGGCCTAACATTGTTTGGCCAAGCCAATACACAGCATCGGCGTTATTTGCGTTTGCTGCAACTAATTTTTCAAATACAGCTTTTGCGCTTTTGTATTTTTCGTAATACAAAAACTTTTTGCCTTCATCAATACTTTGTGCATTAATAAAGTTTGCAACCAGCATAGTGGTTAAAAATAATACCGCCGCTTTTATCTTGTTCATTTTTTTTGCTTTTATACTTTTACAATGTTATTAATTTTATAGACACTTTCTTCAAAAACCATAATAAACTTTTTATAATTTTTCGTTGATCTTTACATTTCTGATATAAAAACTCATTTTATGTCCTAAATATGCCCTTCTGAAAATCAACTGCCCTCTTTCATTTTTTAAAAAACTTGTAAACCCTGTACCAAGCCCTGCACTACTTTCTTTGGCGATGTAATACAAACCACGTACCAAAGGGTATCTTTTAGTTAAGATGCCCATCTGGGTTGGTTTTACATACATTGAGTCGGTACAGTTATCACATTTTATGTACGCCATTTTTACTTTCTTTAACATATTAACCTGTGCAGTATCTTCCGGGTTTCCTATCCAGCTTATCCCAACAAAACCCACAGCATTTTCATCAGTGGCAACATATTCCAATACTTCCCTGCTGCTCTTTACAG
>NZ_JANPCM010000680.1:0-2130 GCF_031430955.1 Ferruginibacter sp. | reverse complement strand
CACCAGGAGCATGCCATAGGTGTGGTATTATCCGGCACCGCATCCGACGGTACATTGGGATTAAAAGCTATTAAAGAACATGGCGGTATTACGTTTGCGCAGGACGAAGCATCGGCAGAGTATGAAGGTATGCCGCATAGTGCAATTCTTGCAGGCGTGGTTGACTTTATTTTACCCCCCAGCGATATACCAAAAAAATTATTAGAAGTAACTAATAAAACAAAATTGAGTGATGAGCAACTGCAAAACATTCCCAGGCAGGATGAAGATGTTTTTAAACAAATACTTTCACTATTACGCATTCGCAAAGGGGTAGATTTTACATATTACAAACAAACCACCATCCGCCGCAGAATAATAAGGAGAATGCTGGTAAACAAAAATGAAGAAACCGGTGACTATCTTAAATTTTTAAGAGGAAATAATATAGAGCAGGATCTGTTGTATCAGGATATGCTGATACCGGTAACTTCTTTTTTTAGAGATAAAAAAGTATTTGAAGATTTATGTAACAATGTTTTTCCTGTAATTTTAAAAAATAAAATACCCGGCGAAATTACACGTATATGGGTAGCAGGCTGCAGTACAGGCCAGGAAGCGTACTCTTTTGCTATTTGCTTTAAAGAATTTTTAGGCGATAGTCATGAAAGAATACAAATTTTTGGTACCGATCTTAGCGAACCTGCTATTACTAAAGCCCGTACCGGCCTGTACGATAAAAGTGAAGTAGAAGGCGTATCAGCAGAGCGGCTGAAATTATATTTTACAAAAAACAATGGCGGCTACCAGGTAAATAAAAATGTTAGGGATATATGTGTGTTTGCCCACCACAATTTTTTAAAAGATCCTCCTTTTGGTAAAATGGATTGTGTAAGCTGTAGAAATGTGCTGATATATATGGAGCCTTACCTGCAAAAAAAAGCATTAACTACTTTCCATTATGCACTAAACCCAAAAGGATTTTTATTGTTAGGCAAATCTGAAACTACGGGTGGTGTACCCGATCTTTTTGCTGTAGTAGAAAAAACAGATAAACTATACACCCGTAAAGATGTGCCCGGCAGGTTTATGCAGGTAGCCAGCCAGCGAAGCGAACAAATATTAAACCGCCCTGCAGATAGTTTTAAAAGCGAGCCCATACGCACCGACTTTCAAAAAACAGCCGATGATATTTTGCTTACTAAATACACCCCTGCCGGTGTGGTAGTAAACGAAACCATGGATATTGTACATTTTAGAGGCAACACCGCAAACTATTTACAACAGGCCTCTGGCAAGCCCAGCCATAATTTATTGATGATGGCAAAAAATGGTTTGGGTTTTGAGTTGCGTAATATTTTGCACAAAGCAAAAACAGATAAGGTACCGGTTGTAAAAGAAAATATACCGCTTAGTGTAAATGGAAGCCTGCGTACTATTTCTATAGAAGCTGTGCCACTGCCCAATACGCTGGAACCTTATTATTTGGTACTTTTTCACGACAACATTTTAACAGACCCCAACGGATCGGTAACAGACACCAATAAAAAAGTTTCTGCTAAAATAAAAAAAGAGGAAAAAGATATTCAAATAAAACTGCTGGAGCAGGAGCTGGCACAAGCCCGTGAAGATATGCGGAGCATTACCGAAGACCAGGAAGCAAGCAACGAAGAATTGCAAAGTGCCAATGAGGAATTACTAAGCGGCAGCGAAGAATTGCAAAGCCTTAACGAAGAGTTGGAAACCAGTAAAGAAGAATTACAAAGCACCAACGAAGAGCTTACGGTTTTAAACCACGAATTAAATGGCCTTAATGAGCAGGTAACCGATGCAAGAAATTATGCCGAGAATATAGTGGCTACTTTGTACCAACCTTTGCTGGTGCTGGATAAACACCTGCGTGTAAAAACCGCCAATAAAGCTTTTTACAAAACATTTAAAGTAAATGAACAGGAAACAGAAGGCGTATTAATTTACGACCTGGGCAACCGGCAATGGAATATACCAGAGCTGCGAACTTTGCTGGAAGAAGTGTTACCACAAAAAACAAGTATCACTGATTATGAAGTAACTCATAATTTTTCATCTATTGGCATACGAACTATTTTATTAAGCGCCCTTGAAATTACAAGAGAAAAAAAGGAAGAAAAA
>NZ_JANPCM010000679.1:0-18571 GCF_031430955.1 Ferruginibacter sp. | reverse complement strand
GAACGGAAATATCTTAACCAACTTTTAATAATAACCGATAATGAAAAAGTTTTTTAAAAATTTTTTTTTACTGCTTTTACTGGTATTTATAGTAATCCAGTTTTTCAGGCCTGCAAAAAATATAGCTGAAGGCATAAGTGCAAATGACATTACCACTAAATATGCTATTCCTCAAGATGTGCAGACTATTCTTAAAACAAGTTGCTACGATTGCCACAGCAATAACACGGCATACCCATGGTATAATAATATTCAGCCGGTTGCCTGGTGGCTGGCCGATCATATAAAAGATGCTAAGGCTGAATTAAACTTTTCTGAATTTGCATCTTATCGTATTGGTAGGCAATACAGAAAATTAGAGGAAATTAATAAAGAGGTTGAAGAGGGGGAAATGCCGCTGGAATCTTATACTTATTTGCACGGCAATGCTAAATTAAACCAGCAGCAAAAATTAAGTTTAACTAACTGGGCTACGGCTTTAAGAGACAGCATAAAAGTCCAATACCCCGAGGATAGTTTAAAACGGCCTAATAGCCCTCTGCCACCTCCATCAAAATAATGTATTAGATTTGTACCCTGCTTATGTTTAACAGAAAAAAAATACTGGCCTTTTCAATGCTGCTTGTGGTAGCAGCCCCGCTATTTTTTTTTATAGGTTTTACAGTTATACAAAAACAAATACAGCATGCAATGAAAGCAAAACTGGAGAGTGCTGTTTTGCAAACCGTTGTTTTAAAAAAGGCCGGTGTACAATGGCTTAAAAAAAATAAAGAGATTATTATTGATGGAAAATTATTCGACATAAAATCTTACACTACAGATGGTGAAAAAATAATTTTTACGGGCTTATTCGATCATGAAGAAAATAAATTAAAAAAAGAATTTGCCAATTTAGTGCATCAAGAAAAAGATGATGCTGCTCCACTTAACCGATTAATACTAAAATTTATTTTCGCTGCTGTTATCACTAAAAATGAAGAACCGGTGATTACATCCCCCAATAAAAATAATACAGCAGTTTATATCAACCATAATCAAAAGCCTGTAAGCCAATTTTTATCCGTATTTACGCCTCCGCCCAACGTTTAGTTTTATTGCCCTTTACTTAATCTGCACTTTTATATTTAATAAGTGTATAGCTGCTGTATATAATATTAGCAGCTCCTTCTTTTATCAAAACTAAACAAATGAAAAAAATATATTTAGCAGCAACAGCTTTATTATTGCTGCAAACTTTACAGGCACAAAAACCTGTTGTGGCCGCTGTAGATACTTCAAAAAAACAGGTTGAGCTGGAAGAAGTAGTAGTTTCATCAAGCAATTTTATTGAAAAGAAAAGGAATATTGCTCAAAAAATTGACATTATCTCTTCCAAAACAATTGCTCAAAATAATGCACAAAATACCGGCGACCTGTTAATTAATACCGGAAAAGTATTTGTACAAAAAAGCCAGCAGGGCGGCAGCAGCCCTGTGTTACGTGGCTTTGAGGCCAGCAGGGTTTTATTGGTTATTGATGGCGTAAGAATGAATAATGCCATTTACAGATCGGGGCATTTACAAAATGTAATAACCACCGATCAAAATTCTTTAAGCCGTGTAGAAGTAATGTACGGGCCATCATCAACAGTATATGGAAGCGATGCATTGGGAGGCACTATTCATTTAATTACTAAGACCCCCATTTTATCCGGCGATAAAAAATTTTTTACAACAGGTATAGGCTTTACCAGGTACAGCAGTGTAAATGATGAAAAAACTGTTCATGCCGATGCAAGCATTGGAGGTAAAAAATTCGCCTGGTTCCAGGCATATAATTACAGCGATTTTCGCGATTTAAAAATGGGCAGCAATTACAATAATAAGTATCCCAATTTTGGAAGAAGAACCCAATACATTGATCGGGTTAATGGCATAGATTCTGTATTAACCAACCCCGATGACAGGGTGCAAAAATTTTCGGGATATAAGCAATGGGATATTACCCAGAAATTTTTATTTAAACAAAATGAAAACATTACTCACTCTGTAAATTTTCAATTATCTAACACTAATAATGTACCCCGTTACGACCGCCTGCAGGATACCAAAAATTTTGGTGGCTCCATTGGCACCAAATTACGTTTTGCCGAATGGTATTATGGCCCTCAAAAAAGATTGATGGGTTATTATCAACTTAATGTTACCAACGCTGGTTTTTTTAATGAGCTTAAAGCAAATATTAATTATCAGGATATTGAGGAAAGCCGCCAAACAAGAGAATACAGGCGCTACGACAGATTTGACAGCCAGGTAGAAAAAGTAAAAGTATTTGGGGCAACCATAAGCGGACGAAGAATTATGGGTAATAACGAATTGGTAATTGGTGCAGATGTTCAGTTGAATGATGTAAGATCAAAAGCATCAAGAAAAAACTTAACCACAGGAGCTGTTACCAAATTAAATACACGATACCCCGATGGCAAAAACAAGATGAATAATTTTGGTGTTTATGCACAGCATACTTATAAATTTAAAAATACCAAATGGGTTTTAAATGATGGTTTCAGGTTCCAGGTAATTCGTTTAAAAAGTAATTTAGTGGATAATTCTTTTTTTAATTTACCCGATACTGCAGTTGTACAAAACAATATCGCTGTAACAGGCAATGCAGGAATAATTTACACCCCTCAGAAAAACACCATTCTCAGGGCTTCGTTTTCCTCTGGTTTTAGAACACCCAATATTGATGACCTGTCAAAAGTTTTTGAATCGAGTACTGCTGCAAAACAATTGGTAGTTCCCAATGCTGATTTAAAACCAGAGTACACTTATAATTTAGATTTATCCATCAACCAGCGTATTGCTAATAATATAAATGTTGAGTTAACCGGTTTTTACACTTTATTCAGCAATGCCATTGTAAAAGCCCCTTTTAAATTAAACGGACAGGATTCTGTAATTTACAATGGTGTAAACAGCCAGGTTTTAGCCAGTCAAAATGCAAACAAAGCAAGCTTATATGGTTTTACATTTGGCATAAATGCAACAATTATTTCTGGCTTAACATTTAACAGTACACTCAGTTATACAAAAGGCAGGTTTAAAACAGATAATTCAAAATCTTCTGTTGTTTATGAAAAACAAGCCAATGGCAACTACTCACTTATTAATAAAAATGTTTCCAGCAAGCCGTTAGATCATATTCCGCCGGTGATGGGTAAAACCAGCATTGCTTTTCAGCATAAAAAATTCAATACCGAATTTTACCTTTTATACAATGGCTGGAAATATTTAGACCAGTATAATGCCGATGGAGAAGATAATGCACAATATGCAACTGCAGATGGTATGCCGGCCTGGTTAACAGCCAACTTAAAGGGAAGTGTAAATTTTACAAAGAATATACAATTACAGGCTGGGGTAGAAAATATTTTTGACAAAAATTACAGGTATTTTGCTTCAGGGTTTTCTGCCGGCGGAAGAAATTTTATAATTGCATTGAGGGCAAACTGGTGAAAACGAGTAGCTAATCTATGGGAGAAGACAAATTAAAATTGAAGAATTAAGACCAGATATTCGTATCCGGTCTTTTCTTTATAATTGGGTATATCATTTTGCAAAAAGCTATAAATACATTACAGTAAAATTTTATACCCTGTTTTATCTGAGAGAAATATTGAGTTTTTTCTATAGTTTGTTAAAAGTTTCACTAATTTAACACTGCAAGCAGCAATTGTTTACAATAATTTGTCTTAAATTCACAGGGAAAACAAAGCACTAAATATGACGGAAGAGCTAATGCTAGCCGGATGTCTTAAAAATAATGCCGCAGCGCAAGAGGCATTGTACAACCGTTTCAGCCCACGGATGCTTGGGGTATGTTACAGGTTTGCAAAAAACAGGGAAGATGCGGAAGATATGCTGCAGGAGGGTTTTATAAAAATATTTACCCAAATGCATCAGTATAGAAATGAAGGTGCTTTAGAAGGATGGATAAGAAGGATTATTGTACATACCTGTATCAATAATCTTAAAAAACATAAAAAGTTCTCTGACAGTTTAGATATCATTCATGCACACAGTGTTTATATTAATGAAGAAATGATACCTTCTATTATGCAGGCAAAACAAGTGGTGGAATGTATAAGGATGTTACCGCTGGGTTACCGTACAGTACTTAACTTATATGCTATTGAAGGTTTTCCGCATAAAGACATTGCAGGCATGCTGGATATTGAGGAAAGCACCAGCCGCAGCCAGTACACAAGGGCAAAAGCTATGCTGGAAGAAATTTTAATAAGAAAAAAAATTATTCAAAAACCAAAAGAACGAATAAGGCTTGCTGCCTCAGGAACTCAGGGGTAAATTACAGCTTATAAAAATAATTTGTGAATTGCCAGTAACTAACAGCTTTTTGTGAACGATGGAAACAAATTTTTACAACGACGATTTTGAGCAACTGTTAAAGGAAAAGTCAGACGAATTCAGGATGTATCCTTCTAAACGGGTTTGGCACAGCATATATAACGACTTACATCCGGGGCGTAAATGGCCTTCTGTTGCGGTAAGCATGCTTTTAATTACTGCTTTATTTATGGCCGGTTACTGGAACAGTAATTACAGCAGCCCTGCTGCTAAAACATCAATTGCTGCAACAATACAAAAAAATACTACGGCGCCAGAAAATACTGATTCTAAAAACAATACTTCTTCAGCAACTTCTGACTTGGATCAAAATATTTCAGGTTCTTCATCTTTTGCTAATGTTGGTGTTTTGCAACCAAAAGTAAATACAAAAAATGTTGCTGCTGCAGTTAGATCAAATAATTTAGAAACTAATTTTTCGGCAACTGCAAATAATTCAGGTATCGAAAATGTTTTTACAGAAAATCAATCTTCTACTCACAATAATGAAACCTTTGAATTATTAATAAACACGAAAGGCTTAATTAATAAACCGGAAGAAAATGAAATAGCCAGCTTGCCCGAAAATAGTGATGAAGCAATAATTGCCCACGCTGATAATCTCCTTAAAAATTCGAACAACGATTTTATTACCACTATAGTAACAAACCCGGTAATTGATAAAGAAAATACTGAAGACGGCAATGCAGAAACCAAATCTTTAAAAGCAAATTCATTTACTGCAAAACAGCTTTCAACTGAGGATAAAGCATGGATGGAAAATTATGCGTTGCATAATAAATCTATGTATAAGAAATGGAAAGAACGCTCTACAGCAACATTTTTTATAACACCTAATGTTGGTTACCGTAAATTATACAACGATCCTAAATACAATGTAGCGCCTACCCCATCATCTTTCGCTATGGCAAGTTCTGGCACCAATGCTAACCAATCAGTAAATCAAAAACCGGGATTAGGTTTAGAGGCAGGTTTTAATTTTAATTATGCTCTTGCAAAAAATATCAGGTTTACGGCTGGTTTACAGGCCAATTATACCAGTTACGCTGCAATGGCAATTGAAACAAACCACCCTGTATCTACCACGTTAATGTTAATTGATCCTGCTACTGGTAATCCTTATTTGTACAACACGTCAGCAACTCTTGCCAATGCCGATGGCTTCAAAACTAAAAAAATTCATAACAAAACATACCAGGTTGCTTTACCAGTTGGCCTTGCGTTAAAACTTTATGGAAATGATAAATTAGAATGGTTTGCAGGTGCGGCTATTCAACCAACATTTGTACCGGGTGGTAAGGCTTATTTAATTTCGGCTGATAGAAAAAATTATGTAGCTGATGCGGCTGCTATACACAAATGGAATTTAAATACCGCTTTTGAAACCTATATCAATTATAAATTTGATGGCTTTACTTTACAGGCCGGGCCTCAGTTCCGCTACCAGTTATTATCTACTTACGATAAAAAATATACTGTAAAAGAAAACCTTTATAACATGGGTGTTAAAGTAGGTGTAGTAAAAAGTTTTTAATTTTTTACAGCCTTAAATTTTTGCAACAACTTCAGCAGTTGTTGCATTTTTATTTTTGGCATTAATGGGTTTTTGAATTACCGCCTATTACATTTAATTTTGAAATATGAAGCTATACTTTTTATTACTCTCCTCTGCATTGCTGTGTGCATGCGGTAATAACTCTTCAGAAATAAAACCAACACCAGTTAGTAAAGTTGAAGAAGAACCCGGTTTTTTCCCCGTTACATCTTATTTAAAAGGGCAATTGTATGATATAAAAGCAAAAGGTGTTACTCCAATAAAATACACTACCATTAACAACCGCACCGATTCGGTTATGGTAAAACTTGATAGTTTAAATATATTATGTAAAGAGTTTTTACAACCCGAAATTGATTCCACTAATCTTATCAATTTCTTTACCGAATCAAAATTTCTCGATCAAACTGTTGATGCATTTACATTTACTTACGATGCAAAAAAAAATATTCCGGATTCGATACAGCTTATACACTGGGATGTATATGTAGAACCTGAAACAAGTAAAGTAAGGCGGGTGTACATAACAAAAAAGGGTGACAGTAATAAAATACTGCAGTTAACCTGGCAAAGCAATCAATGGTTTAAGATAGTTACTATTATTTCTAATAAAGATGGCACATCAACTGTTGAAAAAGAAGAAAAAATTTCGTGGGATTATTAATTACAAATGACACAACAAGAGTTTTCGGCAATTGCTTCTACTATACCTGCACAACCCGGTATTTATAAATATTACGGTGCCGCCAGCGAATTATTGTATGTTGGTAAAGCCAAACATTTACGCAAAAGAGTAAGTTCCTATTTTTCTAAAACATTTACCAGTTACAAAACACACGAGCTGGTTAACCGCATCCACCACATAGAATTTACTATTGTTAACAGCGAGCAGGACGCTTTTCTTTTAGAGAATACTTTGATAAAAGAGTTTCAGCCAAAATTTAATATCAATCTTAAGGATGATAAAAGCTATCCATTTATTGTTATAAAAAAAGAACCTTTTCCAAGAGTGTTTTTTACCCGGAGAAAAATAAATGACGGCTCTAAATATTTTGGCCCTTATACTTCTGTAGTTAAAGTAAAAGAGTTGTTGGATTTTATAAAACAAAATATTTTGTTACGTACCTGCAAACTAAACCTTACAGAAAATAATATTAAAAAGGGAAAATTTAAAGTTTGTTTAGAATATCATTTGGGTAATTGCAAAGGCCCCTGCGAAGGTTTACAAAAAGCAGATGATTACAACGAAGAATTAAATCAACTGGCCAATCTTTTAAAAGGAAACCTGTCCTCTGTAATTCAGCATTTTAAAAAAGAAATGAAAGTGCATGCTGAAAAAATGGAGTTTGAAAAGGCGCTTATCTACCAAAAAAGAATAGAACACCTGCAAAATTACCAGTCAAAATCGGCTGTAGTAAATACAAAAATGGGTACTGTGGATGTATTTTCTATTATGGAAGATGGAAATATTGCTTACATCAATTACCTGGCCGTTAGCAATGGCGCCATTGTACAAACAAAAACAATTATACTCGAAAAAAAATTAGAAGAAACTGCCGCCGAAGTGCTGGCATTTGGTATAGCGCAATTACGCAGCACTTTTGCCAGCGAAGCAAAAGAAATTATTGTACCGTTTGAAATTGAATACCCCGAACCCGGCACAGAAATAACAATACCCAAGGGCGGCGACAGAAAAAAATTATTAGAACTGAGTGAAAAAAATGTAAACTTTTTTAAAGAAGATCTGAGAAGAAATAAAATGCTCCATCTGGAAGAAAAGACTACAGATGAAAAACTGCAGGTTTTACTTTTATTACAAAAAGATTTACAGTTACAGCAATTGCCCACCCATATTGAATGTTTTGATAACTCAAATTTTCAGGGGAGTTACCCGGTATCTGCAATGGTATGTTTTATTAACGGGCAACCTGTAAAAGCCGAATACAGAAGATTTAAAGTAAAGACGGTAACAGGCATCAATGACTTTGCCTCGATGACTGAAGTTGTTTACCGGCGCTATAAACGCTTGTTAGATGAAAACAAACCTTTGCCCCAGTTAGTTATTATTGATGGCGGTAAAGGCCAGTTAAGTGCTGCAATGCAAAGCATAAATACATTAAGAGGTCAAGACGGCTATGATCCGTCAGACCCCTTAAGACAAATAACCATTGTTGGCCTTGCAAAAAATGAGGAAGAAATATTTTTTCCCGGTGACACACAATCTATAAAATTGCCGTGGGACAGTGAGAGCCTTAAATTAATACGGCGTATAAGAGATGAAGTGCATAACCACGGCATTACTTTTCACCGAAACCTGCGGAGCAAAGGCACATTTAAAAACGAACTGGAACAGATAAAAGGCATTGGCAATGCCACAGCCGATTTACTTTTAAAAGAATTTAAATCGGTAAAAAATATAAAGCTGCAAACAGAAGAGGATTTAATAAAATTAGTGGGCAAAGCAAAAACAAAAATAGTAATAGACTATTTTAAAGCTGCTGCTTTATAAACCTCACAGGTTTTGCAATACCATTATTACCTAAAAACTTTCGTTACCAAAAAGATTCAAAATTTTAATTCTCTGCATAAACCTGACCGGTTTTGGGGCTGGCTAAAAAAACAAGGGGGCTGGATGGAAATCCTGCCCCGTTTTAAAATCCAATATCCTATGAAAAACCGAGACAAATATACACCGCTGTGTAATCATAAAATATACCCTCTTAGTGGTATTTTTTAACGTAATGATTATTTAATACAGAAAAGTTGCCGAAAATTTTGAGTGAAGTATGTAAGGATAGAAAAAGTTAGACTGGCTTAAAAAAACAAGGGGGCTGGATGGAAATCCTGCCCCGTTTTAAAATCCAATATCCTATGAAAAACCGAAACAAATATACATTGCTGTTTAGTTACAAAAAATACCCTTATCGTGGTATTTTTTAAAAGGCGGGTTTTATACCAATTGGACATTGAAAATACAATGTAAGCCTGAGCTTGTCGAAGGCGGTTTGACTCTTGCACCCGGTTTCGACAAGCTCAACCTGACATTTTTTACCAGGTAGATTAAATGTCCAATTGGTATTAGTTAGCAAACGGCGCATAAAATACAAAGCCCCCGAAAATCGGGGGCCTGTAAAATATATTTTTAAATACCTGTCTTAGTAACTCCACAAATCCTGCTCGTAGTTAAATATTTTTTCTTTAATATTTTCACCTTCAAGCAATTGAAGAATTGGTTTGTCGCCTAATCCGCCATAATTTTTAATAAAATAATCATTTGGATTATCGATTGTACTTTTAATTATACGGCCATAAAACATACGGCTTTCAAATAATTCTTCCCAACTCATACGGGCTCCAAAGTTTTTGCCATTATATACCTCGTATTTGGCAAATATTGGACGCATATCCGGATAGTAAACCCAGAATAATTCTGTTGGCCCTAAATTAACCCCTAATGATGTTGTAATATTTTTTACAGGAGCAATACCTAATATCCTCCAAAATAAACGAGAACTTTCTTTATCAAAAATAACTTCCTCTTTTATATGAAAAGTATAAAATGAATCCAGGTTAATATCATTACGTTGATAAACAACTCCTATAAGTTCTCCCTTCTCATTATATTTTTGAACAGGAACTGAATCGCCTGCTACTTTTTGAGATACCTGAGATACATTTAATGGAGTGGTGAATCTGTCGTCAATAGCATCAAAAACAGTTACAGCGCTATCCTGTATTGCTTTAAATAATATTGAAATAAAACGTTGATTACCATTATTTTCATCCGCAGAATACCTAAAGGGTAAATTCAATTTCTCCCTTGTATCTATTTCACGCCATATTTTATGGCGAAATAATGCATCGTCTGCACGTAAATTTTCATAAGGCAGCGGTGTTCTGTCTCTTAAACTTGACGTTTCTACTGCCTCATCCGGACGCAAAGAAGGCAATACCATTTTAAGAGGTAAGCTGTCTTTTAAAGGTGCCGCAACTACTACAGCTTTTGCTACAGTATCTGCTGTAGCGGTAGTCGGTTTTATTTTCGCTTTAGTTTTGGTTTTAGCGGTTTTTTTGGTAGTTGTTCGCTTTACTGCAGTACGACCCTTTTTTTGAGCTTCAGCTGCATTAACAAATAACCCTAAACAGATTACCAGAAAAAAATATTTAACAAAGTGCTTTTTCATAGCTTTTATAATTATTACGATTAATATAACGCAATTGATTTACCATCTATTGTCCTGGATCCGTCCGGACCAGTTACTTTAACATTATCGAAAGAGATAACAGAACCTGGGCCACATCTTGCCATAAGTGCTTTAATTGCCCCAAGATTATTACTTGTTATACTTGCCGTTTGTACATTAGGAAAATTAGCTCCTGAGAAATATACGGTTGCACTGGTAATGTTATATTGAGTAGCAAAATCAAAGTTTTCCAATTCTGCCCTGCAAAAATCCTGAGATTTAAAAGCAACTGACGGCATTCTTATTTTACCATCTCCCACTTTAAATACAGGATCTGGTATTCGTTTAATTCTAAAGTCAAACTTACTACTCTTTCCATCAGCACTTATTGTTATACTGCAATTGCCTGGAGAAGATACTCTTACTGTTCTGTTAGGACTTGATTGAGAACCGCTAACATTACATCCCGTACCTACCACATTTGTCTTCTCTAAACCAGAACCAGATGAAACAGTTATTGGATTATCAACACCAATATAAAATACATTCATTTTATCAAGCATTACTGCTGCACCACCCGGTGTACCTACTACATACTCCACCTTTTGATTAATTGGAACTGGTTTACCATCTTCACCGGTAAATGTACCTGTAATTTGTATCGTATGAGGACCGCCGCCACTTACGGTTGTTTTATATTCTGTTTGACCATTTACCAATTGTGATGTAGAACCATTTATTGTAAGTGAACCTTTAGATGAAGAACTATATGCACCCACACCTGCTTTTACCACTAACTCTTGTCCTGGCATTAAATAGTTGGAGCTTTGACCAACCAAAATTCCTACCTGATCCATATGCACTTCTACCGCACCAATTTTACCATGGCAAAAAGTTACTATTTGGTTCTCTGCATTCTTAACATTGTTTTGAAATTTACTCAACATGGTTAATGCTGCAATTGTAGGTGTCATATGAAAATAGCCTTGGGTAAAATCTTTTTTTCCACCCTCCTGGCTTTGTACAGGATCGGTATTTACAGGAAAAGTAGCTTCAAATTGTTGTTTAATTTCCGGGTGAAGCGCAAGGATTTTAACTTTATAATCATCCAATTTTGCTTTTAATTCAACTCCTTTGCCATTTGTTTCAAACAAACGTGTAGAGGCATCAAGTCCATCAAGTTTAAAATCTTTTACCATTTTACCATCTTTTTCCACCATTCTTAAACCTGAACCTTTTTCCAGATCATCTTTTAATCCTTCGATATAAGTATCAACTTCTGCCGAAAGTTGTTTGGCTTTTTGGGCTAAGGGTTGCCATTCTGCAGCTTGCTTTGCGCTTTCGGGCTTTGTTAATTTATCAGTTAACGATTTATAAAGTACATCATTCGACGCTTTAATATTTGAGCTTGAATTATCCAAACTAGTTCTTACCGTTTTGAAGGCTTCGATAACTTCTGCCGAAACGTTTAGCGCCAAAATCGCTGTCAATACCAAGTACATGATATTGATCATCTTTTGCCGGGGCTCTTTAGGTAAAGCCATAATATTTTAATTTACGGGGGTTGTTAAGTTAAAATGTTGTTTTCTTTTTAATTTGGGTTTAGGCGTTTAGGGTTTAGGCGTTTAGTGAGTACACTAACACAACTTGCAAACCAAAAACTATAAACCATAACTATTTATCTGCCCTGCATTGCGCTAAGCATGTTGCCATATACCGAGTTTAATTTACCCAGGTTATTAGCTAAAGCGCCAATTTGCTCTTTTGCCTTTGTAGCATCATCCACACTGGCCATCATTGTTGCACTGGCTTCGTTAAGCTTACCGTAGAAATTATTTAAAGATTTCAAATGGTTGTTGGCTTCTTTCAATTCAAGCTCGTAAATAGTATTTAATGAACCTAAATTTTTAGTAAGGCCCTGTACCTGCTCGTGAAAACCTTTTGCAGCTTCAGAAGCATTGTTAAAAGAAGACATTGAAGCAGCACTTGCTGTAAACGCACTACTCATGTTACCTATTGCTACAGTTGCTTCTTTTGTTTTAGCACCAAAATCGCTGGTGTTCTTTACTACATCACTTACATCGGCAATGTTGGCTACTGAGCCCTGTAATTTATTAAAGCTTTCGCCTAATTTTTTTAAGTTAGATGGATTGATCTCGGCATCCTGCATCATTTTATCCATAGATAATAATGGGTTGCTGCTTGCCACTGCCACTTCAGGAATATCGTCGTCTTCTTCGTGATGTTTTGGTTTGATCCATTCAATTGCGGCATATATTAAGAAGATGCCGGTTTCTGTCCACATACCAACTGTAAGCAGCACATCTGCATAAGCCTGGTGAGTTAATTTTGCCCATGCTGCAAAAATGATTACTGCGGCACCTGCACTTACCAATACATCAATTAGAGTTAGGAAGGTTCTTTTTTTGTACTTAGCCATGACGTTTTAAATTTTAAAGTTTTAACTGGGGGTTATTTATAGATTGAATTATACAAAAGTTTATAAAATGCCCGTAATTTTTATTATCACGGGCAGCCTCAATAAGTTTTTAATTTTGGAAATGTTTTTTACTTTTTGCCTTTTTTAGGAGCCGGAGGCAAATCAATCACACAACGGAACCCAATGTACGATTTAGCTGTATCCTGGTATTCGTAATTACGTGTACCGCATCTTAATAATGCGCCTACATCTTTCCAGCTTCCTCCACGTAATACCTTGCGTTTGTCACGGGGCTTATCTGTTTCTTTAGCGTTGTATCTGATATCGGGGTTTAAATCGTGTTGAAAGTTATAAGCCCCTTCGTAATATAAAGATGATGTCCATTCTGCAACATTACCTGCCATATTATACAAACCAAAATCGTTAGGCCAGTAGGCATCAGCTCTTACTGTATATAACCCACCATCTTCCGGATAGTTACCACGGCCTGGTTTAAAGTTGGCTAACAAACAGCCTTTTTTATTTCTAAGATAATATCCACCCCAGGGGTAAGATGCCTGGCTTCTTCCGCCACGTGCTGCATATTCCCATTGAGCTTCTGTTGGTAAACGAAAATCTGATTCTGCATTTTTTTTCTTTCCTTCTAAGAAAGCATTAAGAAAATGAGTCCTCCATTCGCAAAAAGCTGTAGCCTGTTTCCAGCTTACACCTACTACAGGATAATTTCCAAAAGCAGGGTGGCTGTAATATTGCTTACTCATTGGCTCGTTATAAGAGTAGGAAAAATCTCTTATCCAGCAAAGTGTATCAGGATAAACTTTAACCGGCTTTTTAATCATATATGTAGAACGTGGAATAGTTGCATCCCTGTTCATAGCTGCGGCTTTGTAATCAAAAGTTTCTGACTGGTACTCTATTTTAGTAGCGTCAATTTCTTTTTTACCAAATATGCGGTTATCAGGAGTAACGATCATGGCATCAATTTTTTCTAAAGTTGCCTTATCGCCCCATTTAATTGTTTTAATTCTTTTCCAGTCAAGATAGGTATTACCATCAGTGCCTTGTTTTTCAAAGCCCATTAAATGACCGGCAATTGAATCTCTTACCCAATGGGTAAACTGGCGGTATTCGTTGTTGGTAATTTCTGTAGCATCCATCCAAAAGCCGCTAATAGAAACTGATTTGTTCCGGGCTGTGTAGGCATAGCTAACATCTTCATCGCTTGGGCCCATGTGAAAGGTACCTGGATTGATGTACACCATTCCGGGAGGTTTTGGCAAACTCCATCTTGATGCAGGTGCAACACCATGTAAC
This sequence comes from Ferruginibacter sp., assembly GCF_031430955.1. Taxonomy (GTDB): domain Bacteria; phylum Bacteroidota; class Bacteroidia; order Chitinophagales; family Chitinophagaceae; genus Ferruginibacter. Next base: position 4,672 of record NZ_JANPCM010000679.1, on the reverse strand, counting down.
TGACCATCGTTGGGTAGTGACCCGCCGGATTTGTTTTTTCCACCAAGCATTTTACAGCTTGCAGAAGTTGATGCGATAGCGACTACAGCTATCATGCAGAACAGATTGTTCTTCATTGTTTTTAACTTTGAGGGTGATAAGCAAATGTAACGATTATTTTGAATTATCATCGTTTTACAACTGTTTCCCGGATTAAATTTTTAAACAAAATATGATCCCAAAAATCATAAACGACAGAAAAAATCAAATATTGTGATTATTGCTTAAATTTTATTCTTCTTTAATCTGTTTAACTAATTCTTCAATATTGAAAACGGGTGTTTTGCAGCTATATTGTCTGCATAGGAAAATAAGTGTACCGGCAGTAACATTTTTACCTTTTAACATAGGAAAACTACTATTTTCATTTAATGCCGACTGTAAAATTTTACCGGGTAAATACTTTGTTAAAAGTTCATTTCTTAATCCGTAAAAATCCCTGCCCACAATTACCAACTCATTTATGCCAAACGTATTTTTTAATAATAAGGATGCCCAAACACCAAAAGATGTTGGATAACGTACAATTGCTGTGCCAAGTGATGTGGTAATTTTTTGGGCAATGTTATACCAATTGCTTTTATTAAAAATTACTGACAAATAAAATAAGTTTTCGGCCATAACACTATTGCCCGATGGCGTGGCACCATCATACACTTCTTTCTTACGTATAATTATATCGTTCTGGTTTTTATTAGTGAAATAAAAGAAATTGGTTTCTTCATCCATAAAGTTTTCTATTACAAAAAGGGTAATTTCTTTTGCTGTGTCAAGATAAGATGTATCAGAAGTAATTTCCTGCAACTGGATGCAGGCCTGTATCAGGTAAGCATAATCATCTAAAAAGGCCGGGTACTTTGCAAGTCCTTCTTTATAGGTATGAAAAAGCTGAAAACTAAAATTATTTTCCCTGAATTTTTCCAGGATGAAATGCATAGTTTTTTCTGCAAGGGCTTTATACCCTTCATCTTTTAAAGCGGCGGCGGCTTTGCATAATGCAGTTATCATTAAAGCATTCCAGCCCAGCAAAATTTTGTCATCTGTTATGGGCCTGATTCTTTTGCCTCTTTCTGCTAATAATTTTTCAAGGCAGCTGCTGAGGATAATTTCGAGTTTGCTTTGGGTAATATTTTTCTCGGCAGCAAAATTTTCCCTGTTTTTTAAAATGCGAAGTATATTTTTTTCTTCCCAGTTGCCCTTATCAGCTACATCATAAAATTCACAAAATATTTTTGCATCATCTTTTAAAATAGTTTCAATTTCAGTTTTATCCCACACATAGAATTTACCCTCTACTCCTTCGCTGTCGGCACCCAATGCCGAATAAAAGCCTCCTTCACTATCCATTAATTCTCTTTGTACAAAAGCAATAGTTTTTCTAATAGGCTGTTCGTATTTTTTATCGTTTGTAATTTTAAAGGCATCGCAAATTACATTCAGCAGTAAAGCATTATCGTACAGCATTTTTTCAAAATGGGGCGCCAGCCATTCCCTATCGGTACTGTACCGGGCAAAGCCGCCGCCTGCATGATCGTAAATTCCACCCTCCATCATTTTATCAATAGAAAGAAGCGCCTGTTGTAAAGATTCTTTATGGCCAGTATAATAATTATATTCTAAAAGATATTGAATAGTAAATGTTTGAGGAAATTTTGGCGCTTTACCAAAACCTCCCCACTCCTTGTCTGCCTGCTTCAAAATATTTTCTGCAATACTTTCACAATTTTCTTTTGTAAAAAAATTATCGTTTAAAGTAGATAATGTTTGCCCAAAATTGTTAGCTTTTTGCAAATGAGCAATCATGTTTTCGGCCTGCGATTCTATTTCATCTTTTCTTTCGGTCCATGCCAGTGTTAATGCAGTTAAAACATCCGTCCAGGAAGTACGGTTAAACGCTTTTACAGGAGGGAAATAAGTGCCACCATAAAAAGGTTTGCAATCAGGCGTTAAAAAAACATTTAAGGGCCAACCGCCGCTCCCGGTAAGGGCCTGTACGGCATCCATATAAATGTGATCCAGGTCGGGCCGCTCTTCCCTGTCAATTTTAATGTTGATGAAATTTTCATTCATCTGCTTTGCTACTGTTTCATTTTCAAAACTTTCTTTTTCCATTACGTGGCACCAGTGACAGGCTGCATACCCAATGCTAACCAGTATTAATTTGTTTTCGGTTTTTGCTTTTTGCAGGGCCTCATCGCCCCATGCATACCAATCAACAGGGTTGTGTGCATGCTGTAAAAGATAAGGGCTGTTTTCGTTAATTAAACGGTTGGTAAATTGATGGGGCATTGAAAAGATTTATATATATTATTATACGATTGCACTTGCAAATATCATTCTTAAAATATTTACTTAAAGATGTTACTAAAAGAAAAGAGGCTATTTGCATAACCTCTTTTACTTTATATTGTTTGTGCGCTATTTCTTTTTGTAAGATGAAAGATATAATTCCAAAGCACTAACCATACTTGGTGCCTTGGGTTGTGGTGCTTTTATATCGGGGATTAAGCCGGCATCTTCTGCAGCTTTAAGTGTATTGGCTCCAAATGCGCCAATTTTTGTACCGTTTTGTTTAAACTTAGGGAAGTTTTCTAAAAGACTTTTAACACCGCCAGGTGTAAAAAAACAAATTACATCGTAATTTCTTTCCACCACTTCTTTAACATCGTTACTTATTATTCTGTATAAAACAGGGTTGGCATATTCGCAATTATTTGCTTTTAGCCAGTTGGTTATCTCACTATCGAAAGATTCGGAACAGGGGTAAAGGAACTTTTCGTTATCCTTATGCTTATTAATAACATCAAAAAGGCTTTTGTTGGAACCATCTGCACCATAAAAAACCTTTCTTTTTCTGTATAAAATAAACTTTTGTAAATAAAGGGCTACCGCTTCGGTAATGCAAAAATATTTGGTATCCTGAGAAATATTGATTTTCATTTCGTGACAGATACGGAAGAAATGATCAATGGCGTGCCTGCTGGTAAATATTACTGCGGAGTACGTTACAATATCAATTTTCTGCTTTCGGAATTCTTTAGCAATAATACCATCCACAACTATAAAAGGGTGGAAATCAAGAGTTATGCTGTGCTTTTTAGCCAGATCAAAATACGGAGACTTTTCGCCTTCGGGCTTTGGCTGGGTAATAAGTATCTTTTTAACTCTGTTAGCCGAATGATCTGATTTTGTGGAACCGTTTTTAACCATACTTAAAGGGAAAATGGTTTTACAAAACTACATGTTTTTACTCAAAAAAAGCACTACCCATTTGTAAACCAGCAAAAGAGGTATTATTTCTACCCCGGTGAGGTACAAAAAAAAGTGAAACCTACTGACTTTTAACTGACTTTGCAACAGGCTGTAAGAGCGGAAGAAACGTAAAAAAAGTAAAAGACCAATAATAAGGAGTGAAACAAATGCGCTGGTAATTGCAATTTCAGTTTGGGCAAAAGCCATCAACAGTGTAAATGGAATTAAAACAACGCCGATAATTTTGCAGATTAAGAAAATAATAAAAATATAGGTATCTGTTGATTCCCTGTAGCCCGTAACCCAACCCGTAAATTTAAGTGTGCTGAACTTTACCAGGTAAACGAATGCTAAAATTAAAATGCATGCCCCTAATATTGACCATTTATACTGGCTGCTTATTATCTTATATTGTATCAAAAGAAAAAAAATATAGATACCTGCGCTTAGTATAAAAAATATATTAAAGAAGAGCGACGGCAGTTTGGCCTGGAGTAATTGATCGGTAAGCTGGCTTTGCCGCAAAGAAGTATTAAAGAAAACCCTGAAGAGATTTGTAAAATAGCGGTCAAAGAAAAATTTAATTAACGCCATCAATAAAACCAGCCCGGCGAGTAAATAAAATACTATATCGTTTGATTGTGGCTTTTTTATTTTTACGGCCATCAAAACTGGCGTTCCCTTACTGTTTAAAAAGTTGTTCTGTTTTAATATTGCCTCTATTGCAGCATTGTACCGGTTAACCGGAGCCTGCACCACAAGATTTTGTGCACTATCTTTTTGTACAGTAATTGTATCAGAGGTTTGTGCACAAACCAATAGTGGCACCAAAAAATTACAACAGAAAAAAAATAATACCTTTTTTATCAAACTGAATATTTTTGCAAAAGTAAATGGAGTAAAGCAGATTTATCAAAAGTAATTAACATAACCCAGGTGTAATTTTTGAGATTGCCTGATGTTGAACTTTACATCGTCTCTTTTACCAACAGCGTAACTAACATTTAATAAGCCCAGTTTGGTTTCTAAAGCAATACCAATACCGCTTGAAATAAAATTATTATTAAGGTTGATATTCTGGTATTTATTTTTAACAATAGCGCCATCAGCAAAACCAAAAAAGTAAGAATTTAAACTAACCCTTATACGGTATTCGGCTGTAGCCACTGCATATTGAGTGGCATAAATACTTTCTTCATCAAACCCACGCAGCAGCCTGTAGCCGCCAATTTGAAACAGCTCGTTTCTAAATATATTCTGACTGTTGAAGATGCCTGCGTTAACTGCAGTTTTAAAAGTTGACTGTTTGCCCACAGGAAAATAGTGTGCTGCAGATAATTTTATTCTTAACTGGTAAGAACGTTCTTTTAGCGAATCGTAA
>NZ_JANPCM010000678.1:0-9630 GCF_031430955.1 Ferruginibacter sp. | reverse complement strand
TACAAAAGAGTAAGCATTCAAAACCGCTCGGTGGAGCTGGAGTTTCAGGCCGTAACGGTGGATCAGGCCAATGTGTATTTTAAAAGTATGCTGTTGTACTCAGTACAAAACGAGCAGGAAGACACGATACAAAAAGTAGCGTTTAAATTTATTAGTGATAAAGATCTGATGCAGGCGCTTATCCGTACCGTTGAGGGAAGCATCCGTGCCTTTGTATCTACAAAAAAACAGGCCGAAGTATTAAATGTGCGCCGTGATATTGTAGAAAATGTAAAAGAGCAGGTGGATGTGGCTTTAGAAAGCTGGGGTTATCATTTGCAGGATCTGCAGATAAATGATATTACTTTTGATGAAGCCATTATTACGAGTATGAGTAAAGTGGTGGCGAGTAATAATTTAAAAGCTGCTGCCGAAAATGAAGGTCAGGCTTTATTAATTACCAAAACAAAAGCGGCAGAAGCAGAAGGTAATGCGATTAAAATTGCAGCAGAAGCAGAAAGATTAGCGGCGCAATTACGTGGACAGGGTGTGGCATTGTTTAGAGAAGAAGTAGCAAAAGGTATGAGTCAGGCTGCTAATGAAATGAAGCAGGCCAACCTGGATACCAATGTTATTTTGTTCAGCATGTGGGTGGAAGCCATTAAGAATTTTGCAGAATACGGTAAAGGCAATGTTATATTTTTAGATGGCGGCAGCGATGGTATGGAAAAAACCATGAAGCAGATAATGGCGATGACACAAATGGAAAGTAAAAAATAATTTTAGTTACAATATTTATACAAGTGCCGTATTTTGCGGCACTTTTTATTTAGTAAATATTTTAAATTGTGCCGAAACATTTAAGATTAACAATTCTTTAAGCAGCATTTTTGCATTGTGTTCGTTAAGGTCTTAATCTTGCAGGTATTGGCATAATTATCGCATCAACGCAAATAATAAATTAAACAATTACATTTGTCCTTAAATCAGCTTACTTATGTTTGACATTTTTTTACAGATAGACACTTTAAAAACTTTAGAAAAAGTAAAAGGATTTGAATCTGTTGGAGGCACCCTTGTACAGGGCGGATGGCTGATGGTACCATTGGCATTACTTTTTGTTATTGCTATTTTCTTTTTCTTCGAAAGGTTTATACTGTTGCAAAAGTTTGGTAAGATTGAAGATAATTTTATGAATATTATCAGGGATAATGTTGTTAGCGGTAACGTAACTGCAGCCCGTAGCCTTGCAAAAAATACAGCTAACCCTGTTGCCCGTATGATTGATAAAGGCCTGCAGCGTATAGGTAAACCGATTGATGCAATAGAAAAAAGTATGGAAAATGTTGGTGTGCTGGAAATGTACAAGATGGAAAAAAACCTGAACATTTTAAATATCATTGTTCGTATTGCACCGCTGTTTGGATTTTTAGGAACCATCATTGGTATGCTGAGTTTATTTGATGGTATTGCTAAAAGCCCCGAAGGTTTTGGTATTAACTCTATGGCAAACGGTATTTATGTAAAAATGATTACTTCGGCTACTGGTTTAATTATTGGTATCATTACTTATCTTGGGTACAGTGTTTTACAAACAAAAATTAAAAAGATAGAAAATAAAATGGAAGCTGCCAGTGCAGATTTTATTGATATTTTACAGGAACCGACAAGGTAGTTAATTGGTTGATTTGTTAAATTGTTAATTTGTAAATAATGAGTTTAAGAAAAAAATTTAATGAGGAGCATAGTGAAGTAGATACAGGTCCGCTTAATGACATCTTATTTATATTAATGTTTTTCTTTTTAATTATATCCACACTGGCTAATCCCAATGTTATAAAACTTACCAATCCAAAATCTAAAAGCGATACCAAAGCAAAACAAAGCATTGTTGTAAGTATAAGAAAAGATGGCCGCACCTATATCGGGCAACAGCCGGTAATATTTGATTCCTTATCGGCAGAGCTTAGCAGAATGATTGATAAAAAAGACAGCAGTAACAAACAGGCTGTTGTAATTAATGCAGATACTTCGGTATCTATAAATAAATTGGTGATGATAATGAGGGATGCAAAAAAAGCCGGGGCATCATCTACTTCTTTAAGTGTGGATGCTCATTAATTTAATAACTGGCAACTACAATTCTTTCTTTTCCAAACATATCTTTTTTAATAATTACTTGCTGGTAGCTGCTTGAGGAAAAAACGGCTGCCACTTCTTTAGCATAATCTTCATGCGTTTCTACAAAAACCTTTCCGTTATAATTTAAATGGTCTCTGCCAAACTTTGCAATTTTTTTGTAAAACAGCAACGGGTTATTATCGGGTACAAATAATGCAGTGTGTGGTTCAAAGTCAACCACATTTTTATCCATCTTTTCTTTTTCATTACCGGGTATATAAGGCGGATTACTTACAATAATATCAAACAACAGCAATTCGGGCCAGCGGCTTTCATCTAAAAAATCTAATTGTGTAAATTGGATATTTGTTTTATTGGTAATGGCATTGGCCCTTGCAATTTCTAATGCACTTTCGCTTACATCAATTGCAATAAGCCGGGAAGATGGAAGATGTTTTTTTATAGCAACAGCAATGCATCCGCTTCCGGTACCAACATCTAAAATATTTATTTGCTTTTGCTCAAACCTGTAGTTGTTAATTATCAGGTTCGTCATTTCCTCTGTTTCGGGCCTTGGTATTAATACTTTATCATTTACCTGGAACTGCATACCGTAAAAAGTGGTGTTACCCATTACATATTGTACCGGCTTATGCTGTAACAACTCTTCTTTTTTTTCCATCATTTTTTTAACTACCGGTTCAGGAATTTTCTGCAAAGGGTTTTTAATAAGAGCTGCTTTTTTAATGCCGGCCATATTTTCAAATACCCAATCGGTAATTACTGTTGCTTCGCTTAAATCGTAAACTGCCTGTAACTCCACTAAAAAATTCCGGTATAATTCTTTACTGTTCATTTTAGCAAACATAGTTTATTTTTTGATGCTTACTTTTGCAGCCTGACAAAAAATGAAAAATATTTATACAGATGTTTACACCTGGCCCGCCGGGGTGCAGGCTATGTTGCGCCTAACCCAATGGTGGGTGCAGTATTAGTTTATAATGATAGCATTATTGGTGAAGGTTTTCACCAGCTTTACGGGCAGCCGCATGCGGAAGTAAACTGCATAGATAGCGTAGCCGCAGAAAATAAACACTTAATTGAAAAAAGTATTTTATATGTTTCCTTAGAGCCCTGTGCACATTTTGGAAAAACACCCCCCTGTGCCGATCTGATTATCAAATATAAAATACCTAATGTAATTATTGGCTGCAGGGATATTTTTGCAGCAATTAACGGTAAAGGAATCGAGAAATTAAAAGGAGCAGGCGTAAATGTTACTGTGGGCATTTTAGAAAATGAATCACTTGAATTAAATAAACGTTTTTTTACTTTTCATAAAAAACAACGGCCTTATATAATTTTAAAATGGGCGCAAAGCAATAATAAAAAAATTTCGGGTAAGGGTGGAGAAAGAATTTTTATAAGTAATGAATTTACCAACCGCTTAGTGCACCAGTGGCGTAGCGAAGAAGCTGCAATAATGGTGGGTACTACTACTGCATTAAAAGATAACCCGGCTTTAACTGCAAGGCTTTATCCCGGCAAAAATCCTGTAAGGTTAGTAATTGATATGGATTTAAAACTGCCTTTTACCCTGCAATTATTTGATGGCACAGTTAAAACAATTGTATTTAATCAGCAAAAGAATGAGCCCGGGGAAATGCTTTCTTTTTATAAACTAAACAGAGAAGAAAAAACAATTCCGCAAATTTTAAATATATTGTACACGCTGCAAACTCAATCGGTAATTATTGAAGGTGGCGCAAAATTACTGCAATCGTTTATTGACGATAATTTGTGGGATGAAGCAAGAGTGATTACAAATGTAGAATTAAAAATTCCGGAAGGGGTAAATGCTCCTGTATTTGAAAATAAAAAACTAATAAAAGAAGAAACTATTCTCACCAACAAAATATCCTACTTTATAAATAACCAAACATGATATATTTATTCGGCAGCATTTTATTCAGTTCATACTTAACACTTTCATTCAAGATTTTACAAAAGCTAAAAATCAATACCCTGCAGGCCATTGTATTTAATTACATAGCCTGTGTTATTACCGGCTCGGTGGTTAATGGCTCTTTTCCGGTAAACAACGAAAGCGTGCATTCGCCATGGTTTGTTTGGGCACTGGTAATGGGTGTAATGTTCATCAGTATTTTTAATGTAATTGGTTTTACTGCGCAAAAAATGGGTGTGGCCGTGGCATCAGTTGCCAATAAATTATCAATGGTAATTCCCTTTGTTTTTTCTCTTTATTTATATGATGAAATTTCTACCACTTTAAAAATTACAGGCATCGCAGTGGCATTAGTTGCTGTGGTATTAACCTGTTATCCTTCTCAAAAAAATAGCGAAGCGCCTGAAAAGAGTAAAGAGTTTTTATTTATACTTCCTGTTATTTTATTTATCAGCAGCGGCCTTTTAGATACTTTAATTGTGTATGTAAAAAATAATTTTTTTAACGGGCCGCTCGATAATTTTAATAATTTTTTAATAGCCGCATTTTCAGTTGCAGGCGGTATTGGCTTAATTATTTTAGTAATGCAGATTGCAACAGGCAAACAATCGTTTTCCTTTAAAGCTTTACTGGCAGGCATTATTATTGGTGTGCCCAACTATTTTTCTATATGGTGCTTGGGGAAAGTTATTACTTTTTACAAAGGAAATTCCAGTGCAATAATACCTGTAAATAATATGGGTATTGTTTTGTTCAGTGCCATTGCTGCATGGCTTTTATTTAAAGAAAAATTATCACTGATAAATTGGATGGGTATTGGATTGGCCATTGCTGCGATTGCGCTGATTGCTTACGGGTAACTCCTATCCCCTCCCGATAAGGATTGTATTGGCGTCAAGTTAAAAAGCCTCATAGAGGCGAAATATCAGTAGCAAGTAAATAGGTATTAGTTGCTAAGCCCCATCGGGGCGATATATTGAAGCAATGGGGATTGCGAAAAAAATACATGGCGCCCCGATGGGGCTTGATTGAAATAATTAATTTATTTCTACTGATATTTCGCCCCGAATGGGGCTGTGGGAAAAGGTTTTATCAAAATTTGAAGGAAATTAACTTGATACCAATACGATAAGGATTGGAATAAATTACGGGGAAATGTAGAAGACGGAGGCGAAGATGATGTTTTATTTTATTAATTATTTTTAGTGTAATGAATGAAAAAGGAATTTACAATACAATTGCTCAACCATCCACCGCAGAATTTAAAGACCGGGGCAGCAAGTTTTTTGCCTTTGCTTTTCCAATAGTAACAGCAGATGATTTTAAAAAGCAATTGCAAATTTTAAAAAAAGAACACCCCAAAGCAGTACACCATTGTTTTGCGTACCGCATTGGTACCGATGGAAATAATTTTAGGAGCAGTGATGATGGCGAACCATCGGGCACTGCAGGCAAACCCATACTTGGGCAAATAGACAGTAAGGAATTAACTAACCTTGCAATAGTAGTGGTGCGTTACTGGGGCGGCACATTACTTGGTGTGCCGGGTTTAATTAATGCCTACAAAACCGCTGCAGCACTGGCTTTGCAGGTTACACCTATAATTCAAAAGCAGGTAGAAATAAAATATGCAGTTGAATTTGATTACACCCAAATGAATGATGTAATGATAATTTTAAAACAATTTAACTGCACCATCATTACACAGGAAATGCAGTTATTTTGCAGCATACAAACCGGCATCCCCCAAAACCGTTTACAGGAAACAATATACCGCCTGAAAGAAATGCAAAATGTTTCTGCAAAAAAAATTGAATAATAATTCGTAATTTTCTCTGCTCAATTAATTGTAAATGCATATTGAAGAACTGAGAGAATATATTTTGCAAAAAGCTTTGGTAACAGAAGGCTTTCCGTTTGGAGAAGATACTTTGGTTTTTAAGGTAAAAGAGAAAATATTTTTATTGACAGGTTTAAACAGTTCTCCATTGCAGTTTAATGTAAAGTGCGATCCTGATAAAGCCATTCAATTAAGAGAAGAATATCCCGGTTGTGTATTACCCGGTTATCACATGAACAAAAAACACTGGAATACAATAATCGTTGACGGCACATTATCAAAAAAGCAATTGAAAGAAATGATTGATCATTCTTACCAGTTGGTAAATAAAAAGAAATAATTTTTTTATGGAAAACGAAGAAAAATTCTCCGACGACCCACAGGAACATTTTAAAATAGAAAATGAAATTTTAAAAATAAAACTGAAAGCGCAATATGGCGATGCTTTTTTTATGCAGAGCAATGAAGATTTGCCACCCGAAATAGAAAACCAGTTTTTAAAAAACATGATCGCTTTTGAAGATGCCCATGCCAATGCAGAAATTACCACCGTATATGAAACCATTGGAAAACCAGATTACAGATCTGCAGAAGAATTGAATGCTGCTGAAATTGCTGCAGAGCTAAAAAGAATTACAGCCATTATGGAAGAGCATAAAATTGCTTTGGATATTTGCGATGGCCCCTACCCCGATGAAACCATTTATAAATTTATTACCGAAGAATTATTTGCTCATGAAATAGATAAAACACCCATTTTTGGGGATGGCTGGAATTTTATTTACGAAGAATTTTATGCCAATGATAAAGTAGAAATTGAAAAAAATACCCACGAATTTTTAAAGCATTGGTTCAGCAGAGATTTTGATGAATACAGCAGCGAATTAGCCTACCATTTTATTACTGCCGGTGGAAAACAACTGAACCGGCAGGAATTTTTTGAAAAGATAAAACCATTTTTTGATGCCTTTACCGAATTTAAAGATGATGCTTACAATATTGATGAAATTAAATTTGAACTGCACGATGCTGATAATGGCATGGGCCATGCAGAAGGTAATCTTAAATACGATGCTGTAATGGAGAATGGCGAAATTATTCATTACGAAGGGCCATACAAATTATACATGCAGCGTGAAGATAAATGGTGGACGATAGTTTATTTTGTAATGCCGGGTTTTAAATGGGAATAAAAAGTTTAAAATTATTTCTTTGTTCTGCTCCATGTAGAAAAATCTGTAGAAGGTATTTTATCCACTTCCCCCAGTTGCCTTAATAAAGTTACCAGTTGCCCACGGTGGTATGTTGCATGATTAAATAAATGCAGCAGCATATCATGCACTTTCATTTTATACTGTTCTTTATTGCGTACAAAAGCAAATACATGCGTAAGCTGATTTTCATTTGCAGCATCAACCCATGCAGCCCATTGCTGGCTTTGTTTTGCAAGGCCGGTTGTTGCCTCATCAAAGCTGCCGGTAAAAGTTTCACTTAAAACGGTAATATTTTCAACTAATTTATGCCGCTGCCACCAAATATTTTCTGCCTGCCACATGTGTACAACAGTTTTATAAATAGAAGGAAAACTGCTTGCAATTTCCTGCATAATCTTCTCTTCTGGTAACTTACTTATCCTGTCGAGTAAAATTTTATTGGCCCAAATATTATAGGCAGCATATTGCTGTAATAATTCCTTCATGGTTTTATGTACTTTTGAATCCTGTAAAATTATTAATTATTCATTATAAATATCAACTAATAAATATGAGTGATAAAAAAATGCTGCTTTCCGGATTTGGTTCAATGGCTATTCATGCCGGGCATACCACCGACCCCAACTATGCACACCTTACGCCCATTTATGCCAGCAGCACTTATGTATTTGATGAAGCTGAGCAGGGCATGCGCAGGTTTAGTGGCGAAGAAAAAGGATATATTTATGGCCGCTGGGGCAGCCCTACTATTACCGAAGCAGAAGAAAAAATTGCTGCATTAGAAAGTTTTGGTGTAATGGATAATTCAGGAAATCCCCTGCAGTTAAAAGCCATCCTTCACTCCAGTGGCATGGCTGCATTAAGCACTTTACTGATAAGTAATTTAAAAAGCGGCGATAAAATTCTTACGCATTTTTCCCTTTATGGAGGTTCGCAGGAACTGGTAGAAAAAGTTTTACCGCCATTAGGTATTGAAGCCATCATTGTTGATTTAAGAGATTTAAATAAAGCCGAAGCAATGATGAAGGCAGACACTAAAATAAAAATGCTCTATTTGGAAACACCTGCAAATCCTACGCTTCAATGTGTAGATATTGAAGAACTTACTCAACTTGCCAAAAAATATAATTTAACTGTTGCCTGCGATAATACTTTTGCAACACCTTATTTGCAACAACCATTTAAGTATGGTGTGGATTATATTTTTCACAGTACCACAAAATTTTTAAATGGACATGGCACTGCCATTGGCGGCGTTCTAATTGGTAAAGACCTGGAAAAGATGAACGGACATGTTACTAAAGTGCACCGCCTGCTCGGCGGCAACAGCAATCCTTTTGATGCATTTTTATTAACCATCGGCATGAAAACTTTAGAAGTACGGATGGAACGCCATTGCCATAATGCCATGGAAGTGGCAGCATTTTTAGAATCGCATCCTGCAATTAATAAAGTAAATTATTTAGGGCTGCATTCGCATACCGATTATTATACTGCAGCAAAACAAATGCGCCATCCCGGTGGTATGTTAAGTTTTGAAATGAAAGATGGTTTAGAAGCGGCAAAAAAATGTATTGATAAATTGCAAATGTGCGTACGTGCAGTTTCATTAGGTGCCTGCGATACTTTATTGTGCCACCCGGCAAGTATGACACATTTTAGTGTGCCCAAAGAAAAAAGAGAATTGTATGGCATTACCGACGGGCTTATACGTATGAGTGTGGGTATTGAAAATGTGCAGGATATTTTGATGGACCTGGAGAATGCACTGAGTAATGGATAATTTTTTAATGAATAATTAATAATGTTTAAAATGCCAGTTAGTATAATAATTCGTAAGGCAGTAAAAGAAGATTGTGCCAGAATGATGGAGCTCATTAATGAATTGGCCGTTTATGAAAAAGCACCTGAACAAGTAACAGTTGATTTTAATCATTTTGTTGAAAGTGGTTTTGGCGAAATGCCTGTGTGGTGGGCTTTTGTTGCCGAAGTAGATGGCAAGGTGGAAGGTTTTGCTTTGTGGTATATCCGGTACAGCACCTGGAAAGGACAGCGCATGTATTTAGAAGATTTATTAGTTACAGAAAAAATGCGGGGCAAAGGCGCTGGTAAGTTATTGTTTGATAAATTGATTGTGGAATGCAAAGAAAAAAAAATATAACGGTATGATGTGGCAGGTATTGGATTGGAATGAACCGGCAATTAATTTTTATAAAAAATATCCTGAGGCAAAATTTGATGGGGAATGGATAAATTGCAGCATTAATTTTGCCCCTATCTCCGCCGCGGCGGAGGAAATGAAATAAATTGATATGAAGATTATGTTGTTTGTAAAAAAATTTAATAATTTAATTAAGAACACAACCTCATATTTGATGCTTCTCTTAAATTTGCGCAAAAGAAAAGAAACGCTGGATTTAAAAAAGTTGAATAAAGATTTGCTGTATCCCGATGCATCGGGACGTCACCAATGAAATTAAAAATTAATTCCAAGGCCGGCTAAAAAATAT
>NZ_JANPCM010000677.1:0-7854 GCF_031430955.1 Ferruginibacter sp. | reverse complement strand
TGCCCATTTCACATTGCCCATTGCCCATTGCCCATTGCCCATTGCCCATTGCCCATTGCCTACTCATCCATTTCTTCTTTTATTTCTTCCGAAATTTTTAATAATAATTTATCAATTCTTTGCCCGTCCATATCAATTATTTCAAAAGAAAAACCCCGCCATTCAAATGTTTCACCGGTTTTAGGAATGTGCTCCAGTTCGTGTAAAACAAAACCGGCAAGCGTATCAAAATCATGTTCTGCCTCATTCATCCAGTCAGTTTTTTCAAACCTGCTTAAAAAATTATAAAAAGGAATTTGTGCATCTACTAAATAAGTACCATCAGCTCTTTCTGTTATTTCATATTCATCCTGGCCGGTTTGCGGCACATCCCCAACAATTGCTTCTAAAATATCATTCAGTGTTATCATGCCTTCCAGTGTGCCGTATTCGTTTACAATAAAGCAGCTGTGAATTTTTGTTTGTTTAAATTTTTCCAGCAACTGGTAAGCGGTATTATTTTCGGGCACAAACAAAGCCGGCTTTGCAATATCTTTTAATAATTTACCGGGCTCAGCTTTTAATAAATCTTTTATACTGATGATCCCTTTAATATTATCTACCGTTTCTTCGCAAACCGGATAGCTGCTGTAAATAACGCTGTCCATTTTATCTTTTACGTGCTGCACCGTTTCGCTGCCATCAAACCAGGCAATATCTGTACGGTGTGTCATCAGCGATGTAATATTTCTGTCGCCTAAATGAAACAATCTTTCAATAATATCTTTTTCTTCTTCTTCAATAGCGCCGTGTTCACTGCCTTCGGTAATCATGGCTTTAATTTCTTCCTCTGTTACACTGTTATCCTTTGCAGTTTTTACATTAAATAATTTAAAAATGAGGTACGAAATTTTAGAGAGTAACCAAACAATGGGATAAGTAACTACAGACAAAAAATTCATTGGTGCAGCAACCTGCCTGGCAATTTTTTCTGCCTGCAGCATTCCTAATCTTTTAGGAATCAACTCGCCAAAAATAATTGACAAAAAAGTAACTATAATAACAATTATAACTGTAGAAACTGAGGCCGCATAAGGTTTTAAAAATGCTATCTCTTCTAAATGCGGTTGCAGATAATGCCCAAATTTTTCTCCTGAATAAACTCCCGTTAATATTGCAATAAGCGTAATAAAAATTTGCGCTGTTGATAAAAATTTTTCCGGATTTGCAGCCAATGCTAAAGCCACTTTTGCTTTATCATCGCCTTTGTTTGCCATAGTTTCCAGCCTTGCTTTACGGGCACTCACCAATGCAATTTCGCTCATCACCAACAGCCCGTTTAAAATGATAAGCAGGGTTAATATTATAATTTCCGCCATAGTTAATAAAGTAATCCGTAGTTAACGGTGTATGATTTTCCGCACAAATATCCGATAAGTATTCCAATTACTGCCCCTGCAGTTACATCAAGTGGGTAATGCACCCCCACATATACCTGTGCAAAAGATATACTGAAGGCCCATAAAAAAAATATTAGTGGCCACTTTCCAAAGTACTTTTTTAAAGTTAAATATAAAAATGTTGCCATAGCAAAATGGTTGGCCGCATGCGATGAGGTAAAGCTGCTGCTCTGTGGCCTGTAAGCCACTAAAACCCTTACCCAGTCTGCAATAGCAGCATTGTTACAGGGCCTTTGCCGGTAAAAGTATTCTTTAATAATCTTACTGCTTACAAAGTCGGTTAATATGGCGGTACAAATGGCAAAAATTACCCACCACCATACATTTTTTTTAAAATTAACGGTAACCAAAAGCAATAAAAAAAGGTATAAAGGCACCCACATATTGGAGTTACGCAACCAGGGCATTAACCAGTCGAAAAAACTGTTGTGCCAGTAGTAATTTATTTGTTTAAATAACTGCCTGTCGTATGTAAGGAGTTGTTGCATTAATGTAACATGGTTGTTAAATAATAATCACCCAAAAATAATTAAACTAATTTAGCAGCCGGATAAAATGTAATAAGGATGCTATTGTTGCCCATAACCCCTAAGGGAGAACTGAACTGCAACAATAGTTTTGAGAATTACTAATAACCTTGTTTTCATTAAATTAATAAAAACAAGAAAGGTACATTAACTAAAATATTGATTAATGCTTTTTTTGCAAAGAATTCCCAAAACATTGCGTTGGATATTTTCGGTGGTAACAGTGCTGTTAGTTACTATGACTATTTTTAGACTATTATTTTATTTAAAGTACAACCCTCCTGCTAAAGCATTTTCAGGCTCTGCATTTTTATTGGGTTTACGGTTTGATGCCCGGATAGCAGCTATAATTGGTTTAGCAATGCTGCTGCTTACTTCTACTTCGTTTTTAAACCCGTTTAAAAATATTGCAGCAAAAAGTTTTTGGAATTTTTTGTTGCCCATTTTATTTATCCTGCTGGTATTATTTTATTTTATAGATTTTTATCATTTCGATTATTTGCACCAGCGGCTGAATGCCACGGTACTAAATTATTTGCAGGATGCCGGCATATCTTTTACTATGATGTGGCAAACTTATCCTTTACTAAAAGTTACCATAGCTATTATTATATTATTTATTTTATCAAGATTTATTTTTGGCAGGTTGCTCAACAGCTATTTGCAAAAAGACAGTTTTTACAAGAGAAGAGGCGCAATATATTATTTTATTTCTTTTTTTTTACTGGCGGCATTAATTTTTGGAAAGATCGGACAATTTCCCCTGCGGTGGAGCGATGCCTTTACTTTAAGCGATGACTTTAAAGCCAATCTGGCGCTTAATCCCTTTCAAAGTTTTTTCAGCACATTAAGTTTTAGAAATTCTACTTATGATTTAAAAAAAGTAAAAAAATATTATCCTTTAATGGCATCCTATTTTGGGGTACAGCAGCCCGATAGTACACAATTAAATTATGAAAGAAAAACAATTATTGCAGATACAACCTCATCTAAACCCAATGTAGTATTGGTTATCTGCGAAAGTTTCAGCGCTTATAAAAGCAGCATGTACGGTAACCCATTAAATACTACGCCTTATTTTAATGAGCTGTGCAACAATGGTATTTTTTTAGACAGGTGCTTTACCCCTTCTTACGGCACAGCCCGTGGTGTATGGGCAACCATTACCGGCACACCCGATGTGGAAAGCCCCAGCACCGCAAGCCGCAACCCCAATGCAGTAAATCAGCATACCATTATTAATGATTTTAAAAATTACAACAACTTTTATTTTTTAGGCGGCAGTGCCACATGGGCAAACATTCGTGGACTGTTAACCAACAACATTAATGGTTTAAAATTATATGAAGAGCAGGATTATAAAGCAGCAAAAATTGATGTGTGGGGCATCAGCGATAAAAATTTATTTTTAGAAGCCAATAAAGTTTTAAAAGAACAAAACAAACCTTTTTTTGCAGTAATTCAAACTGCAGATAATCACCGGCCATATACCATACCGAAAGAAGATGAAGGGGCTTTTAAAAAAATATCTTTTTCAACAGACTCCTTAAAACGTTTTGGTTTTGAGAACAATGAAGAGATGAATGCATTTCGCTACACCGATTTTTGTTACCAGCAATATATGGAAGCGGCAAAAAAAGAAAAATATTTTGATAATACAATTTTTGTTTTTGTTGGCGACCATGGCATAAGAGGAAATGCAGGAGAAATGTTTCCTAAAAGTTTTACAGAACAGGGCCTTACCTGTGAGCATGTACCCTTACTTTTTTATGCGCCTAAATTAATTAAACCCAAAAGAATACATGAAGTATGCAGCCAGGTAGATATCTTACCCACCGTGGCAGCTCTTGTAAAAACACCTTACCGCAATACTACTTTTGGAAGAAATTTATTCGACACTTTAATTCCATTGTCTGAATATAAGTCTGTTTTCGGAGGAGAAAAATTTGCTTTTATAATTGATCATGATAAAAAAACAATAGGCTTAATCAGTAATCAATATTATTTTTTAAAAAATTTCAAATCGGGCAATCAGGATTTTGTTTCGGTAACAAATAATAATCCGGTAGAAAAAAATACCCAAACCGACAGCATTAAAAATTATTTATCTAAATTAACAGACGCCTATTACGAAACAGCAAAATACTTATTGCTGAATAATAAGAAGCGGTGAATTATAACAATGTAATTCTCCCTATTGATTATTATATTGCACCTGTTTAAGCTTAAGGAAAAAATCAGCATGAAAAAATGGAAAGTTTCTAAAACCATTCAGTGGATAATAAAAATATTTATTATCTACCTGTGTATGTTTACTGCCTTTCGCATTGCCACAGTAATCCTTTTTAAACCAAATACCATCAGCGTTTTTGAATTAGGACCTTCATTTTGGTTAGGACTAAAATACGATTTACGCTGGATAGCCATCGTACTCTCCCCTATTATTGTATTATCTATATTTAAAAGATTTTCGCCTTTTCATTCAGCAAGAACAAAAAAAGTTTGGACTATTTATTTATCCATCGTCACATTACTCATCATGTTTTTTTATGGTGCCGATTTTGGTAACTTCAGTTACAACCATACAAGGATTGGTGCAAGTGCATTAAATTTTAAAGATGATCCGTACGAAATGATACGCATGGTTTGGCAATCGTATCCCATCATCTGGATTTTAATTGGCCTGGGTATTGCTGTTTTTTTTACAGCAAAATTATTCCGGCGTACACATGGTACAGTTGATGCCAATAATTACTGGCACAAGTTTGAATATAAGCGCCGCTGGTATTTACTGGCGCTGTTAATTATGTTTTGGTTTGTATTTGGCTTTTTACAATTAAAACCATTGACAAGGCAGGATGCTTACAAACTGAATGATAATTTTAAAAGTTACCTGGCATTAAATCCATTTCAAAATTTTATTACTTCTTTAAAACAACGCAAGCCCGATTTTAATACGAGCGGTGCAGCAAAATATTATTCGGTCATTGCTGATTACCTGCAATTAGATTCCATCACCCAATTAAAATATAATTACGAAAGAACAGTGCTGCCCAACAGCCGCAGCCTGGAAAGTAAGCCCAACGTGGTGTTGGTGCTTTGCGAAAGTTTCAGCATGTACAAAAGCAGTATGAGCGGCAACAAATTAAACAGCACGCCCTACTTTAATCAATTGTGTAAAGAAGGTGTTTTTTTCAACCGTTGTTTTACACCAAGTTTTGGTACGGCCCGTGGAATTTTTGCCACAATTACCGGCATACCCGATGTGCAGTTAGCAAAATTTTCTACCCAAAACCCCGAGGCTGTAAACCAGCAAACCATCATCAATAATTTTGAAGGCTACGAAAAATTTTATTTTATTGGAGGCAGAAGCCAGTTTAATAATTTTCGTGGATTGATGGGTAATGTAGAAGGCGTCAATATTTATGAAAAAGGAAAATACAAATCGCCTGAAATAAATGTATGGGGCATTAGCGACAGGGATTTATTTACCGAAGCCGGTGATGTTCTAAAACAGCAGACCAAACCTTTTTTTGCAGTAATTCAAACAGCACATAACCACCGTCCTTACATGATACCTGTTAATGAAAAAGCATTTAGCTGTGAAATAGTTGATAAAGAGATTTTGAAAAAAAATGGTTTTGAATCGCAGGAAGAATACCAGGCTTTTTGTTATACCGATTTTTGTTTTAAACAATTTATGGAAGCTGCAAAACAAGAAACGTATTTTAGTAACACCATTTTTGTTTTTGTAGGAGATCATGGTGTAGAAGGCGAATCAGGCGCCGTATATCCAAAAGCATGGAACTCTCACCGTTTAAGTGATGAGCATGTGCCGTTGCTGTATTATGCCCCATCATTGCTGCAACCTGCAACATACAACTATACTGTTTCGCAAATTGATTTGTTACCCACTCTTGCAGGAATGATACATGAGCCTTATACCAACACCACTTTAGGCAGAGATGTTATTAATCAGCATAATATTTTAAATGCTGCATTTATCATTCATCACGATGAAGGAAATATCGGTGTAGTTACAAATGATTATTATTTTATAAAAAACATCAACATCAATCAGCAGGAATTGGTGCCGGTAAAAGACGGCTTACCAACGCTTACCATACAGCAATCAGATTCTATAAAAAATAAATTATCGCAATTAACTTCTGCCATTTTTGAAACCAGTAAATGGATGCTGGTAAATAACCGGAAAAAATGAGGGCGGGAATGGTGAGTGACCAATGGTGAATGGTCAATGGTGAATAGCAGTATGAAATTATATATTGCCTTTATCAACTCACATAGTTAAAAAATTAGTGGAGGTTGTAATTGAGGTTATCATTATAGAATAAAAAGCATAATACTGGCAAGCATTGCCCATTCACAATTCACTACTCACCATTCACCATTCACGACTTCTTCGCAATCATTATCAGCCTCGGTGTTTTTCTTACATCATAATTAGCAAAATTATAATCGCCAAAAACTTCCTGTATCTGCATGCCCTGGTAAGCAAACATTTCAGTAAAATCTCCTAAAGAAAATTTAGCAACTTTCTCTGTATAAATCATTGGTTCTTTCATACACTCATCTTCAATAATTATTTTTTTATAAAAATGTGTTTCATCAAACCACTTGGTAATAAAAAAATTTATCCCGTCAATTTCTCTTTCCGACTGGTGCACCAAATGATCTTCGGCATAATGTACATTCAAATAATCCATCACAAAACAACCGCCGGGTTTTATAGCCTGTGCAATAGTTCTTATGCCATTATCATGCTCCCGCCTGGTTTTAAAATAACCAAAGCTGGTAAAAAAATTAAAAGCATAATCAAAATAATTTATCCAGAAAGGCAAGCGCATATCGTGCCGGTAAAAATGTAAATTCTCCGCCTCACTTTTTAATGCTTCATCAATGCTGTCTTCGCTTAAATCAATTCCGGTAACATCAAAACCTTTGCCTGCTAACTGAATAGAGTGCCTGCCTTTACCACAGGCAACATCTAACATAGTGCTGCCGCTAGAAGGTTTTAGATAATCTATAAGTTTATCAATAAATGCAGCAGCTTCATGTTCATCCCTGTTAAAATAGAGTTGATGATAGTAGGGTGAATTAAACCAATCTTTAAACCAGGGTTGTTGCATGCAGGCAAAGGTAAAGGTTTAGAAGTATAGGGTTTAGAAGTTTAGCTGCGATTTTTTGCCAACACCTAGGGACTAAACACCTAAACCCTAAACTTCTAAACGAGATGTACAATAACCAAAAAAAGCAAACTGCAAAAAATAAAATAAATAAAAATATTAACGCAATCGTTTCACTTTAGCATGTAGGGGTAAATTTTCTTATCTTTACCATCCCTAAAATAGCAGCGTATGGCACTGATAAAAAGTATATCCGGAATAAGAGGTACTATCGGCGGAAAAACAAATGATAACCTTACACCGCTTGATGTTGTTAAATTTTCTGCCGCCTATGGCACCTGGCTGATGCAGCAAAGCGATAATCATAAAATTATTATTGGCCGTGACGGCAGAATAAGTGGCGAAATGGTAAGCAGCCTTGTAGTAAATACTTTGATGGGATTAGGTTTAGATGTTGTTGATCTTGGCCTTAGCACCACACCCACTGTAGAAATGGCTGTAAAATTTGAAAACGCAGCCGGCGGCATTATACTAACGGCAAGCCACAACCCAAAAGAATGGAACGCTTTAAAATTATTAAATAACAAAGGCGAATTTATCAGCAGTGACGAAGGAAAGTTTATTTTAGACGTAGCCGCAGCAGAAGATTTTAATTTTGCCCCGGTAGATAAATTGGGTACTTACACCAAAGATGAAACAGCCTTACAACAACATATTGATGCTGTTGTAAATTACGCATTA
>NZ_JANPCM010000676.1:0-2013 GCF_031430955.1 Ferruginibacter sp. | reverse complement strand
TGATAACCAAAGATGAAGAAAGTAAATTTGTGGTGCTTTCGGCATTAAGCGGTACAACCAATGCATTGGTTGAAATTAGTGAGTCCCTGGCAAGAGGCGACAGGTATGCAGCAAAGCAGGAAATTGATGCATTGCATGCCCATTACCAGCATTTCGTTACCGAATTATTGGCAGAAGAATTAACCAGGGAAAAAGCAAATGCAATTTTAAATGAACACTTCGAGTTCCTCACCATCATTTTAAAGATATCTTTCAGCCAGGCATTAAATAAAGATATTTTGGCACAGGGCGAATTGTTAAGCACTAAATTGTTCAGCATCTACCTTGAAGAAAAAAATATTGACCATGTGCTTTTGCCAGCACTTGATTTTATGACCATTGACAGTTACGATGAGCCGCAGGTTGGTACCATCAAAGTAAAACTAGCACAACTGTTAAATAAGCATAAGGATAAAAATATTTTTATCACACAGGGATATATAAGCCGCAATGCAAAAGGAGAAGTGGATAATTTAAAAAGGGGCGGCAGCGATTACAGTGCGTCGTTAATTGCAGCGGCTATTAACGCCAGCGTTTGCGAAATATGGACGGATATTGATGGCATGCACAACAATGACCCCCGTATTGTAAATAAAACTTTTGCCATTGAGCAATTAAGTTTTGAGGAAGCTGCAGAGCTGGCTTATTTCGGTGCAAAAATTTTGCACCCTGCCAGTATATGGCCGGCTCAATATTATAATGTACCGGTTAAATTATTAAACACCATGGATCCATCTGCAAAGGGAACACTTATCGCAGAGAAAGCAGGCAGCGTTGGTGTAAAAGCAGTAGCGGCAAAAGATGGCATTACGGCAATACGTGTTAAAAGCAGCCGCATGCTTTTGGCGTATGGTTTTTTACGTAAGGTTTTTGAAGTGTTTGAAAAATACCGTACTTCAATTGATATGATCACTACATCGGAAGTTGCTGTTTCGGTTACTATCGATAATGATGTAAACCTGCCCGATATTATTAAAGAGCTGGAGCCATTTGGTACGGTAGAAATTGATACCAATCATACCATAGTTTCTATTGTGGGCAACGAAATTGCCGAAACAAAAGATGTAATGAAAAAATTATTTGATGCTATTGAACCTATACCGGTACGTATGGTAAGTTATGGCGGCAGCAAGCACAATGTATCTTTATTAATTGCACGAAATTATAAAGATCAAACATTGCAATTGCTGAATGAGGGCTTGTTTGGTTTGTAAAAAAGAGAAAATCGTTTAGCGTCTTTCTAATTTGTTGATGTGTACAAAATTAGTTCCGCAGGTCATGGAGCTTTTCGAGGTATCCACATTTACATTAATTGGAAAATTTTCTGTTGCAGATATTTTCAGTTCTGCAGCTGTATTATCAATTAAAAAGAAATTGCCTTTATAAGGTTGCGTTTCTCCGTCAAAGTTTATCATAAAACCTCCGCAGCAGGGGCAGGCCCTTGCATCAAAGCCTGTAACAATAGCCTTCAACAAAGTAGTACTCTCTTTTTTACATGATGTACTTCTTATACTTATCATTATGATGAATGCGATTAAACTGATTAAAGTATATTTCATAAAAATTATTTTAATATTCTTCATTTAAAAACATAGAATTGCAGGGGGTGCCCTAAAAGGCTTACAAAATAATTTCCAATTTTTAATTGATAATAAAAATTAGCTGCTCCGGGTGCCTTTATCTTGAAAGGGGGATTTTTGTTTAGAATCAAAAAAAATAACCTGCCCCTCAACAACATTAATTAAGTGCCTTTGTAAAATAATCATTTTTTAATTGATTTCATAGCAGGATTTAATTGAATACTTAAAAATAAGCACAACTGTTAACAATTCATTTGCAACATTTAACTCCCTCTCAGCGTCTAACAAATGGTTTTTCATAGGATATTGGATTTAAACGGGGCTGGATTTCTATCCTGGCCCTTTTTTTATTTTAAAGTAAAAATTTACATCTTTCATATAATTTAAATTTCAT
>NZ_JANPCM010000675.1:0-5133 GCF_031430955.1 Ferruginibacter sp. | reverse complement strand
AAGGTACAATACATTTTTAATTGGGTGACTCATCCGCCACGTGGCGGATGAGTCACCCAATTAAAAATGTATTGTACCTTTAGAAAAAGCATTTTTATTATGACCATTTTTTCTAAAATAATTGCAGGGCAAATACCCTGTTATAAAATTGCCGAAGACGAAAAGTTTTTTGCTTTTTTAGATATTGAACCGTTGGTAAAAGGCCATGTACTGGTGGTACCGAAATTAGAAGTGGATAAATTATTTGATATGCCCGATGACTACCTTGCCGGCATGCTGGTGTTTGCAAAACCCATTGCACATGCTATAGAAAAAGCATTTAACTGTAACCGTTGTGGTATAAGTGTGGTGGGGTTAGAAGTGCCGCATGCACATATACATTTAGTACCTATGAACACCGCCAATGATTTAAATTTTACAAAGGGAAAAATTAAAATTACTGCGGAGGAGTTGAAGGAGGTGCAGGAAAAGATATTGAGTAAGCTGTAGAAAAACCCTCCAAAAGTTTTGACTATTATAACTTTTGTATCTAAACTTTTGTAGAGTTGAAGTAAAAACTGGTGTTTTAATTTATCTGTAACCTAAACCCCACGCCATGTATAGTTTCCAAAGCAATGGCAGGGTCGGGTTTTAAATATTTACGCAGCTTGGTAATAAACACATCCATACTGCGGCCTAAAAAATAATCATCTTTACCCCATACATTCAGCAGCAACTCTTCTCTTTTTAAAATTTTATTAATGTGCAGTACAAAAAATTTCAGCAGGTCGGCTTCACGTTGAGTAAGAGAAGTGGTTACAGTATCGCCATAAATTTTTAATTCGTTGTAAGCAAATCTTAAAGTGCCTAATTTGTATTCTTCCACCCCATCCGATTGTAATTTTTTTGTGCGGCGTAAAAAAACATCCATACGCATTACCAATTCCTTCATGCTGAAGGGTTTGGTAATATAATCGTCGGCACCGGTTTTAAAACCTTTTATCTTATCTTCTTCCAGGCTTTTGGCAGTTAAAAAAATAATGGGTACAATATCGCTCTGCTGCCTTATTTTTTTTGCAAGGGAAAAACCATCCCTTTCCGGCATATTTACATCCAGCAAACAAATATCAAAATCTTTTTTCTGAAATTTTTGCCATGCAGCTTCACCATCGGCACAATGCGTTACTTCAAAACCTGCATCCTGCAAATTATCTTTAATAACAAAGCTTAACGAAAGATCATCCTCTGCCAGTAAAACTTTTGCCTTGTTCATGTAATAAATTTTAATGCTGTGGAATTTTTATTATAAAAGTACTGCCATTTCCTGGTTCGCTTTTTACGTCAATTTTCCCTCCGTGTTCTTCAACTATTTTTTTAACAAAATTAAGGCCCAGGCCAAAACCTTTAGTGGTATGCAATTCTCCCTCAGTAACCCTGAAAAAACGATTGAATATTTTTTTCTGGTTTTCTTCACTAATACCAATGCCGTTATCTTTTACAGCAATGCAGCAATCATGCCCTTCTGTATAAGTAGCAATATTTATTTGGGGGCTGGTTGAATATTTAATGGCATTTTCAATAAGATTAATAAAAGTAAGCAGCATATAATATTTATCAGCAGTAACCATAATGCCAGTTGAAGAAAATGTTGTTTGTATCACTGCATTTTTTTCTTCGGCCAGCGGATGCAGGTTATTAATGGCCTGTTGCAGCAGATCGTTTACATTAAATTTTTCTTTTTCAAGTTGTAATGCATTACTGTCGGTATAAGCAATTTCTAAAAGCCTTTGCGTTTGCCCCTGCAAATGGGTAATTTGTTCATCAATAATAGCAGCATAATTTTTTAGCTTCTCCGGCTTTTGCGAAATATCAGGGTGTTGTAAAACTTCCGCTGCAATTTTTATTACAGCCAGCGGGGTTTTAAATTCGTGCGTAAAATTATTTACAAAATCTTTTTGTGTTTCGTTTAAAAATTTTTGTTTGTACAGGTAAAAAATGCTGGCGCCAAAAGCAATTAAAACCAAAAGCAGTAAACCGCCGGATGCAATCCAAAAATACATTTGCTTTAAAATATATTCGCCCCGGTGCGGAAAAAATAAAGCGACATAAGAATAATCTCTTTTTAAAAGAGGGAGTGTTCTTTTTTCTTTTGGCGGAAAATAAGCATCCGGCAGGTCGATATATTCTTCTTCGGTGTAAGCATTTTTTTCCTGGCTGTAAATAGCTGCTTTGCAATCGGTGTACACATTAAAGTCGGTAAGCTCAGCTTTTAAATTTGTCCAAAGACTGTCTAAATGAGGGTTACAATCAATTCTTAATAAATACAGATCGGGCTTTG
The DNA here is from genome assembly GCF_031430955.1 of Ferruginibacter sp. GTDB lineage: Bacteria > Bacteroidota > Bacteroidia > Chitinophagales > Chitinophagaceae > Ferruginibacter. The sequence continues at coordinate 2,816 of NZ_JANPCM010000675.1, read as the reverse complement.
GGTTTTCAATTTTTTTCTGCACATTATCGCTTACATCATTTACCAGTTCCATATCATCGTAAAGCCCACGAATACTTTTAGAAACATTGATGTTGAATTGTTTTTCCTCGTAACGGTAAACTTTTTGCAGCCAGAATAATTGCACAGCAATAATAATAGTAACTAAAACAGTACTTATTAAAATTACCAGCCGCAATGTTTTTGAACGAATGACCATGTAACGTTTTCTGATTGTGATTTTCAGTTAATAACAATATCCTACTGCCTGCAAACTTTACTGAAATTTATTTACAAAGGTTTATAACTATACTGTTAATGAAATGTTGTTACCTAAACATCTAAACCCTTTTAACCCTTCCCGGATTTTGTGCAATAAATGCATCCCATCCTTTTAATTTATTACCTGCTGCTGCTACCGGATTTTTTTGCTGAAAAAAATGACACACCGCAACAGCCAAAGCATCGGTAGCATCAAAATGTTTGGGGTTATCTTTAAAATTTAAAATCTGCTGCAGCATCTTCATCACCTGTTCTTTATTGGCATTACCATTGCCCGTTACCGATTGCTTTACTTTTTTTGGGGAGTATTCTGTTACTTCTATACCATGCCGCATGGCAGCAGCAATGGCAACACCCTGTGCCCTGCCTAACTTTAGCATACTCTGTACATTCTTACCAAAAAATGGCGCTTCAATGGCAAAAGTAGTGGGTTGATATTTTGTAATTAATCCGCTAACGGTATTAAAAATTAACTGCAGTTTTTTGTACGTGTCTTTTACTTTACCAGGTTGCAGCACACCCATTTCTAATAACGAAATTTTATTTTCATTTACTTCAATTAAACCATAGCCCATAATTATTGTGCCTGGGTCTATACCTAAAATGATGGACGGTTTTGCTTTGGGCACACTAAAAATTTTTTGAGTTTAATAATTGAACTAACATTGCGTATTGAACAAAAGTATTAAAATATTAATCAACTATTTTTTAGGCCCGGTATTATTAATTGTGCTTTGTTACAGTTTGTACCGGCAATTAATTCAGCAGCCCGATTTGGAACAGCGCTGGCAGCAGGTAAAACACAGCTGGAAAGGCTGGAAATTTTTAACCGTAATTATTTTAATGCTGGTTAACTGGGCTATAGAAGCAAAAAAATGGCAACTGCTGGTGTTGCACATGCAGCAATTTTCTTTTATTAAAGCATTTAAATCGGTACTGGCAGGTTGCAGCATAACCATGCTAACACCCAACCGTATTGGCGAGTACGGCGGCAGAATTTTATTTTTAAAAGAAGAAAACCGTCTTAAAGCCATATCGTTAACTATTGCCGGAAGTATAAGCCAGTTGCTGGTTACAATGGTAATGGGTTGTGCAGGTTTAATTTTTTTAAGATATTTTTCACATAACAGCAGCAACGCTTTAAACGTTTTACCCCACTTTTGGGGTAATGTACTTATTTATTTCAGCATTACGGGCACGGTGTTACTTTTTTTATTTTATATCAGATTAGCATGGCTGGTGAGGTTAATAGAAAAAGTGCCGGCATTTACCAAAGCGGTAAAGCATATAACAGTGCTGGATGAGTTTTCGGCAAGGCAATTGCTAACTGTACTGTCACTGTCGCTGTTGCGGTATGTAGTTTTTGTAGTGCAGTACATTTTGTTGCTGCAGGTAATGCAGGTAGACATTGAAGTGGGTTTAAGTTTTTGGCTGATAACCGTTTTTTATTTGCTGATGGCCGTAGCCCCCACCATTGGTTTTTTAGAGTTACCGGTAAGGGCAAAAGCAAGTATGGAACTGATGAAAATGTACAGCACCAATACACTGGGCATTGAAACTGCAGCACTGGCAATATGGTTAATTAATTTAGTAATACCGGCATTAATTGGGAGTATATTAATTTTGGGCATTAAAAAAATAGTAAAAGAAAAATGAAACGTTACGCTACATTCAGTTTGATAATTTTAGGGCTTTGCTGTGTAAGTTTTAAAACAGCTTACGACGATGAATTTTGCGGTATTAAAAACACCGCCTTTAAAGCCGATGAAGTGGTGACGATGAAAGTTTTTTACAGCGCTATGGGAGCATACATTGGCGCAGGCGAAGCAACTTTTACCACTTCGCTGGAGCGCTTTAATGGCAAGACGGTCTATCATTGTACAGGCGAAGGCAAATCATATTCCTTCTTCGATAAATTTTTTAAAGTAAGGGATAAGTACGAAAGTTATATTGATACGGCAACATTAGTGCCTTATAAATTTATACGCAATGTTGATGAAGGCGGTTATAAAAAATATGAAAACGTAACCTTTAATCAAACTGCAGGCACTGCCGTTAGTACCAAAGGTGTTTTTAAAGTTACCAAATGCATACAGGATGTGGTAAGTGCAATGTACTATGCCCGTAATATTGATTTTAATAAATACAAAGTGAATGACAAAATTCCTTTCGATATGTTTTTAGATGATGAAGTGTATCATTTATACATCCGTTATTTAGGGAAAGAAAAAATAAAAACCCGTTACGGAAAATTTAACGCCATAAAATTTAAACCGCTTTTAATTAAAGGAACCATTTTTGAAGGCGGCGAAAAAATGAATGCCTGGATAAGCGACGATCCCAATCATTTATTGCTTAGGGTAGAAAGCCCCATTGCAGTGGGAAGTATAAAAGTAGATATGATGGGCTATAAAAATTTAAGGTATCCTTTAACTTCGTTAACGGGTGTGAGGTAACCCCCATCCCCTAAAGGGGAGTTATTCAGCGGTTCTACTTTTTTTTGATCATTCATTTAATTTCAATTTTTTCTTTTTTTA
>NZ_JANPCM010000674.1:0-1760 GCF_031430955.1 Ferruginibacter sp. | reverse complement strand
GATGTGAGCGTTGCAAATGCAATACAATAAATAAGTTTTTTTATCATCGTAAATTATTTAATTCATTTATCGTTTCTTCATAACTGCAATATTCGGTTTCGGTGGCTGCGGCATATCATGTCCCATAAAAAAACTGGTGTGCGGCGGTTGATTGTACGCCACATTTTGCCACACAATACTCAATCGGTATTGCGGATCCTGCATCAACGTATAAAATTTTTTATCTGTTGATATTGTTGTTGTAAAAATGCGTAATTCTTTACTGTCTTTTGTTCGGCAAATTAATTCTTCCCGCCAATCACCAAACAGATCAGCCGATAAACAAGGGTTACTTTTTGTACCGTTATTACTCACACAATCAAAATTTCTGGCATCAAAAATGGTTTTGGTATTGCTGCTGTCGTACATCCATTTGCTTATATTAACACCATTTAAAATTTCACTCATCGCATCGCCATCCCAAAATATACCCATATTGCAGGCAGGTGTTTTTTCCGCAATTTTATTTCCTTTATTATCAAACATACCGGTAATACCTGCCCCGGCAACCCAGCATTCAAAACCGGGATAACGTGGATCAACATCTAATGCCAAACCCCTGCCCGGCCCTTCGCCATCGCCGCCAGCCTTTACCGAAGCTTTTTTCCAAATTACTTCCCCCGTTTTTGCATCTCTAAAATTTGCACCGGCATCATCAAAACGTTCCTGTATGCTAAACACTTCCAAACCCGGTCGTGAAGGGTCCAGATCTGAAACATGCAAAGCATCTGCATGTCCAATACCTGTACTGTACAATCCTTTGCCATTGTCATCAATTGTCATTTGGCCGTAAACAATTTCATCTTTACCATCGCCATCCACATCAGCAACAGATAAATTATGATTGCCCTGGCCTGCATAATTTTTATTGCCTTCCTCATTACTGTCGAACACCCAGCGTTTTTTTAATTTACCATCTTTTAAATCCCATGCTGCTAAAATTGTTCTGGTATAATAGCCACGGCACATCACCAAACTCGGATGCACACCGTCCAAATAAGCAACACAAGCTAAGAAGCGATCCATTCTATTTCCGTAACCATCGCCCCACATGTTTTTTAATTCATCTGCAGAAGGATTTAATTTTCCATGGCGTGGAGAAATATAATCTGTTGTATTTATTACTTCGCCTGTAAGCCCGTTAAATACAGATAAATATTCAGGGCCTGATAAAATATATCCTTTGTCATTTCTCCAGTCTTTTGTGGAATCGCCAATTATATTTCCTTTACTGTCCATTGATCCATCGCCTGTCTTCATTGCAATTTCTGCTTTACCATCGCCATCTAAATCGTACACCATAAACTGGGTGTAGTGAGCGCCCTCTCTTATATTTTTTCCTAAATTAATTTGCCATAAAAAAGTGCCATTCATTTTATATGCCTGAAATACCGGCGGATCAGTAATGCCCGCCTGCGAATTATCTTTTCCTCGTCCTGTTAAGTGAATAATAATTTCATATTCGCCATCGCCATCCAAATCTCCTGCCGATGCATCATTAGCTGCATAACCTTCCGGTGTTTTTAATGGAATAGATAAATATGTTTTTGCCAGCGCCGGAACAGTAAATTTTTCGGAGGCTGTTTGTTCTTTTGATTTTACTATTGGGGTTACATAATAAGTATAAGATTTGGTGCTGTCAATTTTTTCATCATTGTAATTAGTGAAAGCTGCAACAGGAGTTTTATTTATTTTAATTGCCTTTGCATTATTCATGGAAC
>NZ_JANPCM010000673.1:0-4590 GCF_031430955.1 Ferruginibacter sp. | reverse complement strand
CTTAGGAAAAGTTAAGGAATTGAAAGGGTAAGATAATTGAAAAATGAAACCAATTATATTTTGAAATTTGTAACAATATCCGACTCTCACGGTTATCATAAACAGCTTAAACTTCCACCGGGTGATGCTTTAATTCATGCAGGTGATATTTCAATGAGAGGTGATGAACTATCAATAATTGATTTCTTACATTGGTACAGCCACCAAAATTATCAATACAAAATTTTAATTGCCGGCAACCACGATTTTTATTTTGAGAAAGCGTCAAACCACGAAATTGAAAAGATAATTCCTGAAGACGTGATTTATTTAAACGATAGCGGTGCAACAATTAACCATATTAAAATTTGGGGCTCTCCCATTACGCCCTGGTTTTTTGATTGGGCTTTTAACCGTTACAGAGGTGAGCAGATAAAGAGGCATTGGGATTTAATTCCTTTGGATACTGATATCTTACTTACAAATGGCCCGGTATCAGGAATTCTTGACAGTACTAAAAAAGGAGAACATGCTGGATGCGAAGATTTATTAAACAGTGTAAATAAAATTAAACCCCGTGTTCATATATGCGGACATATACATGAAGCTTACGGAACCGTAGAAAAAGCGGGCATTAAATATATTAATGCAAGTGTGCTGAATGAGCGGTATGAATAAATTAATGATCCGATTATTTTTGAGCTGTAATGTAAGAAGTTGTTTGAATTAATTTTACATAATTCAGTTTGGCTAAAGTCTATTGCATTTTCATTTCATTGTCACTATTATTAACAATAAACATTTCCCTACATTTGTTGCTTAAAATGCATTTATGAAAAAACACTTTTTATTGCTGGTAATTACCCTTTCTTTTATTGCCAGAGGTTTTGCCGATGAAGGTATGTGGCTGCCGCAACTGCTGGCTGCGTTGAATGAAAAAGAAATGAAGAGGATGGGGATGAAAATTAATGCCAGTGATATTTACAGTATAAGTAAAGGAAGTTTAAAAGATGCCATTGTAAGCTTTGGTGGTTTTTGTACTGCCGAGGTAATTTCAGATAAAGGATTGCTGTTAACCAATCATCATTGCGGTTTTGATGCCATACAAAATCATTCCTCTTTACAAAACAATTATATACGTGATGGATTTTGGGCTTACAACAACGGTCAGGAATTGCAAAACCCCGGATTATTTGCCACATTTATTATTAGTATTGATGAAGTAACAGCAACAGTACTAAATGGCATTACTACCAGCATGAGCGAAAGAGAAAGGCAAAGTGCTATTGATAAAAATATTGACGGGTATAAAAAAAATATAAAAAAAGAAAGCTACCAGGATATTGTAATCCGTCCGTTTTTCGAAGGCAATAAGTATTTTATGTTTATTACCGAAACTTATAAAGATGTACGTTTAGTGGGTGCCCCGCCATCTTCCATTGGTAATTTTGGCAAGGATACCGATAACTGGATGTGGCCACGCCATACGGGAGATTTCAGTATGTTCCGCATTTATGCAGGTAAGGATAATAAACCTGCAGATTACTCAGCCGATAATGTACCGTACAAACCTAAACGCAGTTTAAATATTTCTTTAGACGGCATGAAAGAAGGCGACTTTACAATGGTATTTGGTTTTCCGGGAAGAACAACAGAATATTTACATTCTGCTGCAGTAGAACAAATAATGAATGTTAGCGACCCTGCTAAAATTGCCATACGTGAAAAAGCATTGGATGTACTGAACAGTTTTATGCGTAAAGATGAACAAATAAAAATTCAATACGCAGCAAAATATGCAGGTATAGAAAATGCTTATAAAAAATGGAAAGGAGAAGTGCTGGGATTACGTTCCTCCAATGCTGTGGGTAAAAAACAAGAATTAGAGGGCAGCTTTGAAAAAATCGTTTTATCGCAACCGGCAATGAATATTGCTTACGCTGATCTTTTAAAAAAATTAAAACAGGCTTATGCAGATATAGAACCTTATGCTTTGGCCCGTGATTATTACAATGAAATAATTTCTAAAATAGAATTGTTTGGTATTGCTGCCAATGCCAATTCGGTAGTAACCGCTTTTACTAAAGACGAAGCTGCTTATAAAAAAGCTGTTATTGATATTAGTGAAAAATTAAACGGCACTTTTGCAGAATACAATCCCTCGGTTGATCAAAAATTATTTGAAGTATTGATGGAAATGTATGTAAACAACCAAAAGGGAGAAAATGTGTCGCCGCTGCTGAAAAAACTTTTGGCAGAAAATAGTAACTCGTATGCCGCATTGGCAAAATCTATTTATGGCCAAACTGCTCTTACTGATTTAAACAAGACAAAGAATTTAATTAATGGCGTTGCCACCAGCGGAATACAAACTGTAACAAACGATGCAGCCGCAGCTTTATACAGTGATATATTTAAAACCTATGTAACAACAGTATCACCAAAATTAAACGAAATACAAAATACCATTAACCAGTTACAACGCACTTACATGCAGGCGCAAATGGATGTATTTACCAAAAAAGTTTTTTATCCTGACGCCAACAGCACCCTGCGTTTAACTTACGGCAATGTAAAAGGATATACTGCAAGAGATGCCGTGCAATATAATTTTTATACTTACCTGGATGGAGTAATGGAAAAATATAAACCCGGAGATTATGAATTTGATGTGCCGCAAAAATTAATTGACCTGTATAGTAAAAAAGATTTCGGGCAATATGGTGTTAATGGAAAGCAACCTGTTTGTTTTATTGGTGCTAACCACACTACCGGCGGTAATAGCGGCAGCCCGGCCTTAGATGCATATGGCAACTTGGTAGGCTTAAATTTTGACCGCGTTTGGGAAGGCACCATGAGTGATATCAATTATGATAAAAATATTTGCAGAAACATAATGGTTGACATCAGGTATGTTTTATTTATTGTAGATAAATTTGCAGGGGCAAAAAATATTATTGCAGAGTTGAAGTTGGTGAAAAAGAAAAAATAAAGAAGTAGTGTAAGCCGTTAGTTTGTCAGGCTGAGGCACTGATAAAAAAAATAAGCACTTTGTTAATGACAAAATTTCGATTTCATTGGAGTGTCAGTCCCGATTGCAATCGGGATTGCCGAAGCCGATGGGCTTCTTTAAACCCGCTTTCGACAAGCTCAAGCTGACAGTCTAATAATTTGAAAGTAAGTGTTTTGCATACTGTGTCATTAGCAGTTTTTATATTTGATAAATCAATGCAGCAGATTTTAAAATGAAATTTCGTGATGCTATACAAAGTGATTTAGCAACCATTGTTGAAATTTATAATTCAACGGTTGAAAGCAGAATGGTTACTGCCGACACAACATTTGTAGCTGTTGAAAGCAGGCAATCATGGTTTGAGGAACATTCGCCGGAAAAACGTCCACTGTGGATGGTGGAAGATGACGATAAAAATATTATTGGCTGGGTTAGCTTTCAATCTTTTTATGGCAGGCCGGCTTATGATGCTACCGCAGAAATTAGTATTTACCTGCATCCTTTACAAAGAGGAAAAGGTTATGGAAAAGCAGTATTGCAATATTGTATAGACACTGCTCCCTCCTATAAAATAAAAAATTTATTGGGTTATATTTTTGCTCATAACGAACCCAGTCTGCAATTATTTATCAAATTAGGATTTGAAGAGTGGGGGCATTTGAAAAATATTGCCATACTTGATGGCATAGAAAGAAGTTTGAAGATATTGGGGAAACGATTATAAAAATAAAATAATTTTACTCGTCCTCGTCGGAGACGAGGACGTTTTGGTTGTGAGTCTAAAACTCATATACACTTTTATAAAAAATAATTAAACGATAGGAAAATATTTTTTATTGTACTTTTACTTTGTGTTTAACCAAACTCCATACGCACATTTCTACAGGCACTCCGCCTATATTTCCATTATGATGAATGGAACGTCGCAACCGCTTCAATAAAAGATGATAGAAATTACTGGTGTTGAATGGAGCCCTTCCATTGTCAGGATAAACGCTGCCAATGTCGCTCCCTAAAATTAATTAGCCCTTTACAAAAAAACTTGAAGCTGGAGCTTCAAGGCACAAAACATATTTTATGCAAATAGCAATTTTAGGCGCAGGCATGGTAGGCCGAGCCATGGCAATTGACCTTGCCAAAAATTATTCTGTTACTTCTTTTGATGTGAGTGAGCTATCGTTGCAACTCCTTGCACAAAAAGACAGATCCGTTTTAACAGTACAAACTGATCTAAGTGATTACAGTAATTATAAAATATTATTGAAAGATTTTGATTTTATAATTAGTGCGGTACCGGGTTTTATGGGTTATAAAACTTTAGAAGCCATTATTACGGCACAAAAAAATGTGGTGGACATTTCCTTTTTTCCGGAAGATGCTTTGCAGTTAGATGCGCTGGCAAAACAAAAAAATGTTACGGCTATTGTTGACTGTGGTGTGGCACCAGGCATGAGCAATTTAATTCTGGGCTATCACAATGCAAGGATGAGAATTGAAAGTTTTGAATGCATGGTGGGTGGACTGCCAAAGAAAAGAACAAAACCTTTTGAATACAAAGCCCCCTTCTCCCCTATTGATGTGTTGGAAGAATATACAAG
>NZ_JANPCM010000672.1:0-1840 GCF_031430955.1 Ferruginibacter sp. | reverse complement strand
CATCGGGGTTTCCTAACTGGCCTTGTAAATAGGCTTCATTTTTTTTGTAATTATTTAAAACTCCTTCCCAAAATGCCCATTGCATATCGGTATCAATATTCATTTTTATAGCACCATAGCCAATAGCTTCTCTAATTTGATCTTGAGGAGATCCGCTACCACCGTGGAATACAAAGTAAACTGGCTTAGGGCCTGTTTTTAATTCACGTTCAATATACTCCTGGCTGTTTTTTAAAATTACCGGTGTTAACTGTACGTTACCCGATTTGTACACACCATGCACATTACCAAATGCTGCAGCCACGGTAAATAATTTTCCCACTTTACTTAACTCGGTATAAGAGTACGCCACATGCTCGGGCTGTGTATATAATTTTGCATTATCAATATCGCTGTTGTCAACTCCATCTTCTTCGCCGCCGGTTACACCTAATTCAATTTCAATACTCATGCCCAATGGCGCCATGCGTTTGTAAAACTCAACAGAAGTAGCTATATTTTCTTCAATAGGCTCTTCCGAAAGATCCAGCATGTGAGAGCTGAAAAGCGGTTGCCCTTTTTCTTTATGAAATTGTTCGCCTGCATCTAATAAACCACTTATCCACGGTAACCATTTTTTTGCAGCATGATCGGTATGTAAAATTACCGGCACACCATAATGTTTTGCAACAGTGTGTACATGCAATGCACCAGAAATTCCGCCGGCAATATTGGCCTGCATTTTATCGTTGGGCATTCCTTTGCCTGCAAAAAATTGTGCACCGCCATTACTAAATTGTATAATAACAGGCGACTTAACTTTTGCCGCAGTTTCTAATGTGGCATTAACCGAATTGGTACCAATTACATTAACTGCAGGTAACGCAAACTGGTTATCTTTTGCATCGTTGTACAATGCTTCTAACTCTGCACCAAATAAAACACCCGGACTGTATTTACTCATAAGTAATTTGTTTTTTTGCAAATGTAAGAAACTGTGGCGAATGGGCAATAGGGAAGGGGCAGTTGTCAATAGGCAATGGGTAATGGACAATGTGTAATTGGCAATAAGAAATAGGCAATTGGAGTGTGATAATTTATTAAGATTTTACATTCGGCAGAGGGTTATTCACCATTCACCATTCACAACCCGCCATTCACAAGCCGCTGCAAATATTGCGGCATCAGTAACATACGGCTGCCGTACCAGCTAAACATTTCCCCATCCACTAAAATTATTTTTGTATGGGGTAATTGCTGTTGTAATTCATCAATATGTTTTTGTTTAAAAGGGTAGGGCTCGGTGGAAAGTAGAACCAACTGGCAATTTGCAATAAGCAAATCGGCAATCGACATTTCAGGATATCTTTCTTTATCGGCAAAAATATTTTGCAAACCGCATTGGCTGAGTATATCATTGATAAATGTACCACCACCAACGGTCATGTAAGGTTTATTCCAAATTAAATAAGCCGTATTTATTTTTTGCATGGGTTGTTTAATTTTTGCAAATCCGTTTTTTATTTCATTAACTAAACGTAAAGCTTCTTTTTCTTTTTGCGTTACTTGCCCAATTTGTACAATCATTTGTAAAGCATCTTCCACATTGTTAACATCAGTTACCAGCACATTAAAATCTTTTGCCAGCTCTTCTATTTGTTCTTTTACATTTTCTTCTTTGTTAGCAATAATTAAATCGGGCTGTAATTTTTTTATAAGGTTGATGTTTAAAGTTTTTGTACCACCTACTTTTGTTTTGGTGCTGTACCATTCTTTGGGATGGATACAAAATTTTGTGATGCCAATGGTTTCACCCTGCAAACCTAAATAATGCAATAGCTCAGTTTGCGATGGTACAACC
>NZ_JANPCM010000671.1:0-3252 GCF_031430955.1 Ferruginibacter sp. | reverse complement strand
CTCATGACTCAATAATTTTTTACCGCTTTCAGTATTGGGAGAATATTGCCCGTCATTAAAAACAATATTGTTTCCCGACGTATAGGCCAAAGCATTTATTGATTGTGCCGATTTTGCAGCAACAGTACCGGTGTGCAGTTTTACATTACTAAAATCGTATCCAAAACGTGGCTCGTAAAAATTGCGGACTTCATTGGGCAATGCCTGTCCGCCGCTATTTAATCCACCAACATAGTTTTCCAAATTGCTGTCAGCAGTTTTTTCTTCGCCGCTTATTTCCTTACGCTGCATTTCTTTTTCTTTATCGCAGTGTTCGCATTTCTTTTGTACAGAAGTGATGATGGGCAAAGGTTTTAATTGTACGCCTGGTTGCTCCATCCGCATTACTTTATCGGCCATTGCATCTGCTTCCTGCTCGTAAACATCGTTAGGTTGATTAATGGTTAGCTTTGGTTGTATAAAAAAGCCTTTTGCATTTACTGCATTAAATTCCGCAGAAGACCGTTGTAACAATTGCTTTTCCATAATTACATTTTTAAAAAACTACTGCCTCCCCTACTTTTACATCGGCTGCTTTGTACACAGCATCCTGTATTTTATTACCCTGCGGATCTAACAAACTAATAGTGGCTCCTTTATTTGACAATGCCATTTTTGAAGGATCTACTTTTACTGTAATTGCTTCGCCGCCATTTATCTGGCCACTCAATACCTGCTTTCTTCCTTTAACTAAAAATGACCAGCCCGATAAATTGGTGCTTTGCGCCGAGCTGTTAAGCATGGAGATCTTTTCGTTTCCATAATCATCGCCGGAAGGATTTACCAATGCAGAAATAATTTTAAGGTTAGCATGACCGTTATGTCCGCTTAATGCGGCGGCTTTTATTACTGCAGCAAATGCATCAACTTTACCATGCCCAAACCATGGGCTCCATGTACCATCGGCACTGCCAATATTTTTAAAATCACCTTTATCGAATGGTGCAACCGGCGAAATATCCCACGATGTATTGGGATCGTAATTTGCTGCAGGTGTTTTTGCATAACCTGTCATATTTAAATCTTTGGATGCTGTTTGTTTTAATACTGCAATTACTTCTGCTGCTGTAAGATTGTTGTTGGCAGATATAACCAAAGCTGCAATGCCCGCTACCAAAGGTGTTGCGCTTGATGTGCCACCAAAAGATGCAGTAACTCCCGAAGGTGTTCCCTGTGCAGTTGATATACCCAAACCTTTTACCGTCATGCGATGATACTCATGCGAATTACTGCTGGGTGCACAAATGCCAATGCCTGTTCCGTAATTTGAATAGTGGCTTCGCTGTGCAGTGCTGCCCAATGCAGCCACATGCATTACACCGGTGATGCCAACAAAATTATTTACAAATCTTTTAGATGTTTCCACACCAACCCATACCCATTGATTGTTTTGAAAATCTATTCCATCGGTATAGGGTACATCTTCTGTTGAGGTATGGCTGATGGGGCAGTTCTCGTTTCCGGCTGCAAAAAGAAAAACAATGCCTTTGCCACGCCTGCCACCTGTTTGTGCCAACTGTGTAATTTTATCTACCACCTGCAGCGACCACAAACTCCTTGGCACTCCACCCCAGGAATTTGAAAGAATATCCACCTTATCAGCCACATAATTTAGTACTGTTAAAAATTTTGAATCGCTGATAAATAAACTTGGGCCATCAGATTCCCATTGCACCGGAAATAATTTACAACCGGGAGCAGCCCCAACCGTTAGTGATGCATCTACCTCGCCGCCAATTACACCTGCGCAGGACGTGCCATGATTTACACCGGGCAGGTACATTTGTGCCGGGCTTGCATCTATATCACTATTATTTATCAGCCGGGTGCCTCTCATATAACCCCAGCCGCCAAACTTATTTAAAGAATCAAAATCGGGATGGTTTAATTTACAGCCATCGTCTGTTACACCAACTACTACATTGCTGCTGCCGTAATTGTCAAGTATCAGCCATGCTTCTTCGCAACGGCTGCAGCTGCGGCTGTCTAAATCGGCATGTACAAAATGATTATGCAGGTGCCACTGCTTTGCATAAATTGGATCGGTGGGTAATGACAGGGCATAAGTTTTTACCTGCTGGTTTAAATCATTTTCAACATATTCTACCAGCGGTTCATTTTCGGTAAGTTGCACAATAAGTTTTACAGGGTTCATGCCTGTATATTGTGTTAGCTGAAAAAGATAATCTTTATCTGTATATTTTTCCAACTGCAGTAAACTGTACTTTGCTGCAAACTGATCAATTTTTGCAGCAGGCAAAGTAGTTTTAAATGTTACCAAAATTCTGTCGGTAACAAAAAAACTGTCTTTTGTTCCTTTTAAATAATAAGCATGATGTGTAGGTGCAATTAATCGGCTTTCTTCCATTGCAGTATCCAATTCGGCTGGCTCTACAATTACTTTAGTGGAAGCCGATGATACCTGTTTCTTTTCTTCTGTATCAAAAGCATCCAGTTCTTCGGGCAGTGCCCTTGTAATAAATTCATCGGCTGCTTTATCAAGCAGTATTTTTTTTCCGCCACGGTAAGTATATACCGCACCGGATGTTTTAATTGCATTTGCCATGATAGTAATTTTTATTAGTGTGATAAATATTTTTAAAATATTTCGAAATTATTTTTACCATTCAACAGCTAAAGGAAAAAGCATCCAGGGCAGTTTTATATAAGCAAACCCCCAGGGAATTTTATCCAGTAAAATATCCACTGCATTTCTTTCTACCTGCAGTTTCCAGTAACCATCAGTTTCATTAAAACTTAATTTTCCTTTTCGTTGTAAAAATGTTTGCTGTAAGGATGCTGACGAAGTATTTTTTAAAACTGACCAATGTGTAATTACAGCATTCAGTAACTCACCGGCTTCTTTAATTTCAGCATCGTCCAATTGTATAAAGCGGTCAATATGCTCTTCGTTGCTAAGGCCACACAAAATTTTATTGAGGGGCATTACAAATTCGGGTAATTGCTGTTCGCTATTTATAAGGTACTGTAAAAGATGTGCCGCCTTTTGTTTACAGAAATCATTTTTAAAACGCTCCTCTTCCATCAGCCCTGTTGCTTTAAATAAATTATGCAGAAAAGGATGCAGGATTATTAATCCGGCATTTTCTATAAATACTGATTTTTCTTCCGGTTCATTTTTAATTTTTTCTTTGCTGTCTTCTTTTTTCACAACCGTCTGCGGTTCTTCAATATTTTTTTTTTCTGCTGTTG
>NZ_JANPCM010000670.1:0-16664 GCF_031430955.1 Ferruginibacter sp. | reverse complement strand
CTTCCATGACTGAAGAAAGAAAATATGATTTGGAGGAAAGAACTGAAAAGTTTTCTTTACGGGTTAGGGATTTGTGCAGGCAATTGAAACATGATATTATCAACAGGGAATATATTATTCAATTAGTTCGGTCTGCAGGTTCTGTTGCAGCAAATTATATAGAAGCAAACGATAAATTAGGTGATAAAGATCTTAGGTTTAGAATACGAATTAGTAAGAAAGAATCAAAGGAAACAAGATTATGGCTTAAACATATACTTACTTACGAAGTACAAGAATTGGAAAACGAACGTTTATTATTACTGCAGGAAGCAGAAGAATTAATGAAAATATTTGCAGCTATTTTAAGAAAGTTAGGAGATTAGATTAAACTGCATTTTGTTTTAGAATTTAGAAATTAATATTTAGAATTTATGCTTTTAAACATACTCACACTCTGCTACCTCATCGCTTCCGTAACATTTATTATCGGGCTAAAAATGTTATCCAATCCTGCAAGTGCACGTAAAGGAAATTTACTGGCCGCAGCAGGAATGACCATCGCCGTTTTAGGAACAATTTTTTTATACCAGGATAATGGACACCGACTATTTAATTACGGCTGGATATTTGGCGGATTAATAATTGGTAGTGTAGTGGGCACTTTAGCTGCTAAAAAAGTAAAGATGACGGCCATGCCTGAAATGGTGAGTTTGTTTAATGGTATGGGTGGTGCCTGTGCTGCATTAATTTCTATTGTAGAGTTTAATCATTTAATAGAAGCATCTGCGGTTCAGGATTATTATCGTTCTAATACTGATTTGATTTTCTACCTGTTTCCCGTAGGTAAATTATTGATCATTCTTTTGGGGTTAATCATTGGTTCAGTTTCTTTTGCCGGCAGTATGGTTGCCTGGGGTAAATTAAATGGAAAAGTAAAAGACATTTCTTTTAAAGGGCAAAATATTTTCAATCTTGTTATTTTATTTATCATCATTGTTGGCGCAGTTGTTTTAATGATAAATATCGAAAATGGTTTGGAGTTAACAGGTTCCCGTTTTAGTAAAGGCATTGAGCCAAGATATTTTTTGGTACAGCCCTGGGTACAACTCACTTTTTACGGCATATTTGTTTTATCACTTTTCTACGGCGTATTTTTTGTTTTTCCCATTGGCGGTGCCGATATGCCGGTGGTAATTTCTTTACTCAATTCTTTTACAGGTGTAGCGGCAGCATGCGGTGGATTTTTATATGATAATAAAGTTATGTTAACCGGCGGTATATTAGTTGGTGCAGCAGGAACACTTCTCACTATTTTAATGTGTAAAGCCATGAACCGTTCTTTGGGTAATGTTTTAATTGGTTCGTTTGGTGGTAATAAAACTGCAGCAGCAACCGGTAACACAGCACAGGGGCATTATAAAGAAATAAGTTTGGCAGATGCGGCTATGGTGATGAGTTATGCCAATAAAGTAATGATAGTTCCGGGGTACGGCCTGGCGGTAGCACAGGCTCAGCATATTTGTCATGAGCTGGAAAAAATATTAAATGATAAAGGTGTGGAAGTGCTGTATGCCATTCACCCGGTGGCGGGCCGAATGCCCGGCCACATGAATGTGTTGCTGGCCGAAGCTGATGTGAGTTACGAAAAATTATTAGAGATGGAAGCGGCTAACGATGAATTTAAAACAACCGATGTGGTTTTAATATTAGGTGCTAACGATGTGGTTAACCCTGCCGCAAAAACCGATCCTGCGTCTCCCATTTACGGCATGCCCATTTTAGAGGTGGAGCTGTCAAAAAATGTTATCGTAAACAAACGCAGTATGAAACCCGGTTATGCCGGTATAGAAAACGAACTGTTCTTTCAACCCAAAACAAGTATGTTATTTGGCGATGCTAAAAAAGTTTTGCAGGATTTGTGTGCAGAAATAAAAGCCGTTTAGGATTTGAAGTTGTTTTTTTTGATACGGGCTTTTGTACTGATCGAAGTCGAAGTATCAATGGCAGCACCGTTACTGAATTTATCCTGAGGTACGAAGTACCCGGTTCAAAGGCATACCATTGTTGAACTTTTATTGAAGCGTAATTTTTCTTTCGGTTACAAATTTTGTTTCAACTCCAAAAAATCTAACCCTTAATTTTTTTTATGCGTTCGCAAAAAAAATATCTGTTTGGCTTTTGGGTTTTAATTTTTATTGTTTTGTTGCGATCGCTTTCCCTGGTAATTTTATGGTATAATCTGCAAGGTCTTTCAGCCTTAAATACTACTACTTCTTTCTGGCAAATTATTTCCCCAATTGAAATTGTACATCTAATTATACTTACAATAGAGGCATTTGCCTATTGGTTTTTACGTTTCGACATAAAAAATAAACGCTGGGTACGGCTGCATGTATGGCTGTTACTTTTAGCAATTGTAATTATACCAGCGGTTATTACAGGTATCGTATTTTATGGATCCCATTATTTAGGTTTGCAGGATTACACCTTATTAAAAATAAGACTGAGTATAACAGAGTTTTACAGGTACTGGATATTGATAATAGCGGGGCATGGATTTTTTATTTTAACACTGAGTAAATATTTTGGAGCAAAAAAAGAAATTATTCAGACACACAGTTCAACTGAAATTCTTGACGAATTTGCTGCAGAGGAATGATACAATTTATTACTCAAGGTATTTTATCATTTTGTTAATTAATATCCAATAAAAAAAATCCGTTTTACCCTTTCAATCTTTTATCGCATATTTATAAGTACTAACCTGCCAAACTATTTCATGCGATTAATTCTATTTTTTATTTCCTTCACTTTTTCTGCAAATATTTTTTGCCAGCAATATAAATTGTACGGTAAAATAATTAATGCCAAACAGGAGCCTCTTGCATTTGCCAGCGTACAAACCAAAGAAATTAAACTGGGTACCGTATCAAAAGAAGATGGTAGTTATGCATTGGAACTTGAAGAAGGGAAATACGATTTGGTAATAACATTGTTGGGGTATAAACCGCAGGTAATAACTGTTGTACTGCGTAAAGCAAACCTGGAGCAAAATATAATTATGGAAGCTGCCGAAGCCGCCAGCCTTACTGAAGTAACAGTAAAAAGTAAAAACAGGGATAAGGCCGAAGAATACATACGCAATGTTGTTCGTAATAAAGAGGCAGTTGAAAATGCTGCCGGTGCTTATTCCTGCAAAGTCTACATAAAAGCATTGCAGCAAGATTCAATACCGCAGAAAAAAAATAAAAAGCCCATAAGTGATTCTCTCTTAAAAATAAAATTAGCCAATGCCGAATTAAATCAAATGGCGCTGGCAGAAATAATTTTACAACTAGATTATTTATCACCTAAAAAAATAAAAGAAGAAAGGACTGGCGTAACTAAAAAAGGCAATACACAAAGTTTATTTTTTCTTTCTACTACCGAAGGTGATTTTAATTTTTACAATAATCTTATCAATGTTCCTGCTGTTTCTGCAACACCGTTTGTATCGCCGCTTAGTTACAGCGGTTTGCTGGCTTACCGTTACAAAACAATTAAAACAGCAATAATAAACGGTAAAAAAATATATACCATCAGCATAAAACCCCGGCAATTGAGTAACGCTACAGTAGAAGGCGAAATAACCATTGCCGACAGCCTTTGGGTAATACTGCATACTAAATTAAAATTACCCAAATATCATTTGGCAGAATATGATTTTTTTGAAGTGGAGCAACAATACAGTTTAATAAATAACAAAGCCTGGATGGTAACACGGCAGCAGTTTACTTACACTGCCGCATCAGGTAAAAAAAAATCGAGTGGCAGTACGGTAGTTTCTTATACTGATTACGAATTGAATAAACAGTTTGATAAAAAATATTTTGGTACAGAAATTAGTTTAGCCACAGCAGAAGCCTATAAAAGAGACAGCAATTTTTGGCAAGCCAATCGCACCGAACCATTAACTGAAAAAGAAGTACGTTTTATACATTACAAAGACAGTATTTACAGTGCCACCCACACAAAAATTTATCTTGATTCAATAGATAAAGTAATTAATAAAATTACGTGGCAAAAAGTTTTATTTAAAGGACAAAATTTTAACGACCATGTAAAAAGAAGAAATTGGTACATTCCACCGCTGCCTAATTTATATCAGCCACTTCAATTTGGCGGAGCAAGGATACAACCATCTTTTTTTTATTTTAAAACGTACGAATCCAGAAAAAATTTATTGTTATTTACTGAAATAAGTTATGGAGTAAGAAACAAAGATGTTAATGGCAGTATAAGATTGAACAGGATGTACAATCCGTTTAACCGTGGCTTTTATTCAGTACGGTTGCAAAAAAGTTTTGATTTTATTTTTAATGGCGATGCATGGATAAATATGATAAGCCGCAGCAATCTTTATCTTAACCAGGGAATTGGCGTTGGCCATGGGCTTGAAATTGCGAATGGATTATTTTTTTATTCGGATATTGATGCAGCTTTCAGGCGTTCGCTGAGCGGTTATAAAAAAGGCAATTTAATAGACAGCATTTCTTTAGGCGGTTTACTGGACAGCAATACAAACCGTGTTGTAGCTTTTGAACCTTACAATGCTTTTTATGGAATGTTGCGGTTAGAATATACTCCCCACCAGCGTTATATACGGGAGCCTAAAGAAAAAGTAATACTCGGTTCTTCCTGGCCTACTTTTTATGCACTGTGGAAAAAAGGCATCCCCAATGTTTTCGACAGCAAAGTTAATTTTGATTATACAGAATTGGGAATAAGACAAGCCATTAAAATTGGCACGGCAGGCATATCATCTTATACCATAAAAACAGGATCGTTCCTTAATACAAAAGACTTGCGCCTGGTGGATTACAAAAGGGTACGCCGTGGTGATCCGCTTTTCTTTTCCAATCCTAACGAAGCATTTCAATCACTCGATTCTACCTTCCCGGTTTTTAAAAGATTTTACGAAGGGCATTATGTACATGAGTTTAATGGCGCTTTGCTCAATAAAATCCCTTTGTTTAAAAAGATCGGCCTCAGGGAAATTGCCGGCGCCGGATTTTTATTTGCACCCGAAAGAAATAACCTGCGCTATGCCGAAATATTTACCGGCATTGAAAGAATTTTTAAATACCCATTTAACCAATTGGGCAAATTTAAATTGGGTGTTTATGTATCAGGCTCTGCGGCCAACCAGTTCCGTAACCCGGTGCAGTTTAAAATTGGTGTAACCACCTGGGATAAAAAGAATGGTAAATGGTTTTAAGATGATTACTTTTTTGTAAACCGCAATAGCTCCACATTACCCATAAATAAACTAAGTGTATTATCATTAGTAATTTTGTAAGCAGTAATTTTTTTTAATGAACTGAAAAAAAATGGCTCTCCCCCACCCTCGCACGCCATCATTGTAGAAAGCGGATCGCCAAAATTTATTTTATTCCCGTCAATTTTTACCTGGCTGCTAAAGCCATTGCAGCCGCCATTACCTGTTACTTCTGGTTTAAGTAAATTAAAAATTAAAGTCGGCTTTTTTGATGGGAATAATCTATCGAAAGGATCTTTTATTTCGGCAACATAATTTAATTCCCAGATGCCATTAATATTTTTTACACTGTTGCTTAAAGGTTTTACGCCTCTTAGCTTTGCAATTTGATCCTTACTTTTATACAAAAATAATTCACCAGCTGATATTTTCCAGGTATTAGTGCTGCTTAGTACATTTAAAATATTATGCTCTAAATTATTCAGGCTATTGTCATCGCACGTCATTTTTGTTACCGCTAATGAGGAAAATTTTATTCTGTTAGCGCCGCTTAATTGAAAATTTCCACTCATGGTGTTGCAGCCTGTGTTACCATTAACACGCCTGTCAGAATCATCACTAAATAGAATATGGGCCCGTGCGGTTAAAGGCACTATAGTTCCATTAACTTCAGTAAATAACCATTGAGACTGATAGAGTTTTTCGATTTCTGCAGTATCGGCAGAATTTTTTTTACTGTTATTGCATTCGGTGGCTGAAAGCAGTAACCCTGAAAAGGCAATGAGTATAATTGGATTTTGCATAACCGTAATTTTATAAAAGGGATAATCAAAAGGTATTCCAAAATGGATATTCAGTTGTGCTAATTGAGGAAAAGTAAAAGAAGTACGAAAAAGCCGGTGTTCAGCAGGCGGGTTACAGCGAGGATTTTTCTGGTTTCACCGAAATGTATTACATCATCGTAATTCTAAATAATAGATTTGCTGATTAAATTATAAAATATGCCCAAGACCATTTTTATTGCTGAAAGTATACAGGTTTTTGCAATAGCGGTATTTATTTTTCTTACTGTAAGAAAATATAAAATTTATGCATTAAATAAAAAGATAGCGGGCCCGGAAGTTCAAAATCTTGATTATGAGAGCCGAATTTTTGAATTGAAAAAAGGTTGGCCTGATTAATTCCCGTTTTTCATCAACCTACGTAAAATAAATTTAAAATACGAGATTACAAACCTTTGCTGTGGATAATTGGCCCTGTTAAAGCAGCCTGAAGTAAGTGGCTTAATTGGTAAATATAATTATATTTACCAATTATTAAAGTCTACTATCATGATACAAAAAACCTTTTTACTTCTACTCTTACTCAATTGCTTTTTTTTAGCTTCATCACAAATATTAGGTGGTGGAACGCTGTTTTCAAACGCAGTAGTATTTAATTCCACATGGATATCAGGTTGCCCAGCCGGCGGCACTTCATTCTCTAACCAGGCCGCATTTGAACCTACTACTGCTATAGACCCCTGTGCACCGGCACCCACCTGCGTTACACCCGGTGGCTCAAACGCATCCGGCAGCGATGTTTGGTTTAAATTTTTTGCACAATCGGCCACTGCTACAATAACAGTTAATCCAAGTGCTTCTTTTAATGCAGATATACAGGCATTTTCCGGTTCAGCATGCCCCGGGCTTACCCAAATAGGCTGTGGTTCCGTTGGAGGAATAAACCAGGTAGAAACATTAGTACTTACCGGTCTTACCATTAACCAGGTTTATTATTTCAGGGTATTTGGTTTTGGTAATAGTGCTGCAAGAACGGGCACTTACACTTTTTGCGGCTCCACCGGTTTAGGCAGTACAGTGCTGGCCGTTAGCCTAAGCAATTTTAATGCAACTAAACAAAATAATACCGCAGTATTGAACTGGACAACCGAATCGGAAAACAATAACGCTTATTTTGAAATAGAACGCAGCGATAATGCAACTTCTTATTTACCTGTTGCAAAAGTTGCAGGTGCCGGCAATACCTCATCAACTACCCGTTATACTTTTACAGATATTACACCTTTAACATCGGCTGTTACCTATTACAGGCTAAAAGAAGTTAGTACAGACGGAAGTTTTAAACACAGCGTTGTGGTAACCATACGGCGTGATAATAATTTAAAAAATACCCTTACAATTTTAAATAATCCTCTTGCTGGCAATTTAAATTTCAGGGTAAACGCTAACGCTGCTGGCTTTATGCAATTAAAAATTATTAATAATTCAGGCCAGGTAGTTTACCGGCAAAAAAATAGTGTGGTAAAAGGTGATAATATTTTCTATATCATAGCTGCCGGTTTTGTGAACTATGCAAATGGTATTTATAACCTGCAGGTAATTATTAATGATGAATTGCTTAACGCAAAATTTGCCATAGCCAAATAAAAGTATTTTAAAAAGAGGCTGTCTCAAAAACCGGAGAGAGCCTCTTTTTATTTATAAAGTGATAGAGAAAATTTTCTTTTAAACTATTCTCAAAGGCTTCGTTTTACTTTTGAAACTTCCTCTTTTAAATTTAACAGCAATTAATACTTTTTTGCCACAGTATAATAAAAAACTGTCGGCGGCCCCTCCACTCCTGCTGCAGCCATTTTATCTTTTAAATCTTTTGAGGCCATAAATGCTTTTGCTTTTGCCATATCATTAATTGCAAAAACAAGTGTTACCATATGGGTATCATCAACGCTATGGCCAACTACCCTGTCGGCAAGCCCGGCATCCATTCTCATTTGTTTATGGCTGTCAAATTCTTTTTTCCATACAGCCCAATCTTTTACTTTATGCGTCATAATAACCCGGGTTGACGCATTTGCAGAAGTGTCCTGCATTACAGTTTCTACAAAATTTACAGACAACGGAGCCCCCATTACGCCGCCTTTTTTCATCTTTTCTTTTAATGCCGGCGAGTTTGCAAATGCTTTTGCTTTAGCAGCATCAGCCATTTTTAAAGCAACCAATACTGTGTTGGAATCTTTGCCTAAACCCCTGCCCAAAACATAATTGCTTAACCCATTAACAGTACGGGCTGAATCATCTCCCTCATAAGCCGGCAGCCATTTGGCATAATTGGCCACTTTAATTGTCATGGTTGTAAAATTGGCCGGCCTGGCTGCAGGTGCAGCATCCATTTTAGTTTCTGCAGGTTTTGCAGCAGTAGTTTCTGCAGCAGCGGTATCAACTTTTTTATCTTCCCCATTATTACAGGAAGAAATAAAAATTACCATACTAACGGCAATGGTAATACTTGCCCAAATTTTAAAGCGCTTCATTTTAAAAAGGTTTAAGTGTTAAAAATAAGCCTTCAACAGCGTACGAAACAGCATTCTTAAAGGGTAGATGAAAGAGTAAAATAATCTTTATATCTCATCAATGCAAGTAAAATATTTATACAATTTAAACACACTACCAGATGGAATTGACGTAAAAACACTTTTTAAAATCCAGTATTATTATTTGTTCGTAAGTAACCTTTTAAAACCAAAATAAAACAACTAATGAAAAAAGTTATCCGCACTTCCATTTTACCCCTGCTTTCTGTAATAGTAATTCTGTTTAGCAGTTGCAGCCAGGATGATAGTGTTATTATGCCGCCGGTAGTTCCGGTAGTTAAGCCAGATCTGGTATTTTTCGGCATTTCTGCTTCTAACCAAATAATAAAATATAACGCCAATGCTGCTCAAAATGTAGCAGCTCAGTTTACAATAACTGGTTTACAAGCCAGCGAAACTATTTTAGCAATTGATTTTAGACCAGCCACCGGCCAGCTCTACGGATTGGGAAGCACCAGCCGCATTTATATTATTAATCCTGAAACAGGCGCAGCCAGGGCAATTGGAGCTGCTCCATTTACACCTTCAATAAACGGTACAATAACAGGCTTCGATTTTAACCCAACAGTTGACCGTATAAGATTGGTAACTAACAGCGGACAAAACTTAAGATTAAATCCTGAAACAGGAACTGTTGCTGCTACAGATGCAGCCATTAATCCCTCCGCTGCTTTAATTGGCGCTGCATACACTAATAGTTTTGCAGGCACAGCAAGCACAGTGTTATACGATATCGACGGACAAAAATTATACAAACAAGACCCTCCCAATAACGGCAGTTTAGTTGAAGTGGGCAGTTTAGAAGTAACCGCAACCGGTGGTGGCGATTTTGATATTTCTAACGATAATAAAGTTGCACTGGCAGCCTTAACCGTTAGTGGCGTAAACAGCATTTACCAAATTGATACTTTAACAGGTAAAGCTGTTAATTTAGGTACATTGGCAACTCCGGTTATTGGTATTGCCATACCAACCAGGCCAGTTGCATACAGCACAGATATGGCCAACAATCTTTTAATTTTTAATTTAACAACACCAGCCACCCCAGTTACAAAAGCTATTACAGGTTTACAGGCAGGCGAAAATATTTTGGGTATTGATATGCGGCCTGCAACAGGGCAATTGTATGCATTAGGCAGTACCAGCAGATTATACACCATTAATATGAGCAGTGGTGCAGCAACTGCAGTTGGTACCGCACCTTTTACTACTGCATTGGCAGGCACATCTTTTGGTTTTGATTTTAACCCAACAGTTGATCGCATTAGAGTGGTAAGCAACACAGGGCAAAACCTGCGTTTAGATCCTAACACAGGTTTAATTGCAGCGGTTGATGGCGCATTAAACCCTGGTACTCCTGCAGCATCGGCAGCAGCATACACTAATAATTTTGCAGGCGCTACAGCAACAACTTTATTTGTAATTGATCCCTCAACTGATAAATTATATACACAAACCCCGCCTAACAATGGTACATTAGTTGAGGTGGGTGCATTAGGTATAAATGTAGAAACCGATAATGGATTTGATATTGGTGGCCGTACAAATTTGGCTTACGCTTTATTAACGGTGGGTACAACCACAAAAATATATTCCATTAACTTAAGCACAGGTGCAGCAACATCAGTTGCAGATTTCCCCGGCCTTGCAAGAGGTTTTGCAGTGGGCTTAGGTTTTTAAAATACTTGGCTATTATGGTTTTAAATGTTCCGGTGGCTTTTGCTGCCGGATTTTTTTTGCAATATAACCTGCGGGTATTTTTATTTTTTTGTTACGGGCACTGGTAAAACAGTTTACAGTAACTAGTTTTTTTTCTTGCTGAAGCCCCATGCCTGAATATTCCATTCATTCATTTGTTAGTAAACTCCTGCATCCACCGCATTATCTCGGCTCCTTCTTCGCCACTGCAGGGGTTTGGTGCTTTATCTAAAAAATATTGCACTACTTTTTCAATCATAGGTTGTTGTACATGCTGCAATGCTTCAAATGTAAAAATATTTGTATTGCCATTTGTAATTACTGTAATGGTATTGCCATTAAAAAAACTAAAACTAATACTCCCTTTTGTACCAACTATTTCACAATGATCGGAAGCAATGGCTGCATTAAAACACCAGGCCCCAGTAAAAGCAACACCGCTTTCAAATAAGATATTTCCGGTAACTAAATCATCGGCAATATAATTACCGCATTGGTTAGTTGTAATACCGGTAACTTTTTGTACAGTACCAAAAAAATAATACATCAGATCCAATTGGTGTGGTGCCAGATCATGAAAGAGTCCACCACCTGCTATTGCAGGGTTTACCCGCCATGCATGATGATTGGTAGAAAGTTCTGCAGGTGTAAGGGGTGGTTTATAAAATTCAAGGCGGGCCAATAAAATTTTTCCAATGGCTTTTTCATCTATCAATTGTTTTACTTTTTTAAACAGCGGCCACTCCCTCCTGTAATGTGCTACGGATAATTTTATTTTTTTTTCTACAGCAACTGCAGCCATATTTTTTGCAGCAGCATAATTAAGGGCCATGGGCTTTTCAACATACACAGGCTTACCTGCATTCATTGCAGCTAAGGCGTATGCTTCATGAGAGTCGGGAGGCGTTGCAATATAAATTGCATTTACTTTGGGATCGTTAATTAATTTAGCGGCATCGTTGTACCAGTTCGCAATTTCATGGCGCTCTGCATAGTCGGCGGCTTTAGCTGCATCACGCCGCATTACAGCAACTAAAGACGAGTTGGGCACTTTATTAAATGCAGGGCCACTTTTTATTTCGGTAACATCGCCGCAACCAATAATACCCCAGTTTATTTTTTGCATATTATGATTGAATATTTAGTAAGATAGAGACTGCGATTTTATTTTTTTCTGTAAAAGTAATGGTGCAATACAAATGAGTATTATGATTTCCATTTGATGTTGCCGCTAACACTTTCTTTAACCCTGAACTTTACGATTTTACTGATCAATGATAATGGCAATGGTTTATCCAATGAAAATTGTACCGACCCTTTTGCGGTTTTATATTTTGCAAGTTCTTTTGCAAAAGCCAGTAATGCTGTTTCCATAGGATAAAAGCCAATGTGATATTTAAATACTGCAAAAGTGACCAGTATTTTTTGATAACTGAAGGCAGGCATACTCCATTTTAAATCTTCTGTTGCGCCGGGTGCAGCTTTACAAATGCATTCATGCAACTGCCATAACTTTTCCTGCACAGCTGCAGGCGCAGCTTTAATGTATTCTTCAATTGTAAAGGGTTTTAATTTTTGTACAATCATTTTATCGATGTTGAAATGCAGAACAATTTACAAAATTGCTTTTACAATATTTTCCCATTCTTGTTGTAAACTCATATCCGGTATTTTCTTATTCGCTCTTCGATACCAGTAATTGGCATTAGCATTATCACCTTCTTTGCGATGAAGATACGCATGCACCCAACAGGCGGTGGAATCATTAAGATTATCTACCATGGCATGTGCTTTATCCCAATTGCCATTAGCATCATGCCACATAGCTAACAGATAAAGAGAAATATTTTCCGGTGGCGTTGTTGCTTTTATGCTTTGTTGAAAAGTTTCGAAATTCATTATTTTTTATGCTTTGTGTAAAATTATACAACCAATTGCAATGAGCTAATGAAGTAAAATAAAATAAGGCTTCAATATCATTCTTCTTTAGTTACCCCGGCTTTCAGGGCAGGGGCTAATAATATTATGTTTCTGGCTTTAGCCAAATTGAGTTGGGCTAAAGCCCTGAA
The DNA here is from genome assembly GCF_031430955.1 of Ferruginibacter sp. Taxonomy (GTDB): domain Bacteria; phylum Bacteroidota; class Bacteroidia; order Chitinophagales; family Chitinophagaceae; genus Ferruginibacter. The sequence continues at coordinate 4,285 of NZ_JANPCM010000670.1, read as the reverse complement.
TAAACAAAATCATTGTTCCTGCCCTGAAGGGCAGGGCAAATCAAAAAACCTGCACAACAAATTTGTATTATCATCTCTCTTTACTATTTCTTCAACGCTTCCCTCACCTTCGGCGCAATTTTATTTCCAAAAATTTCTATCGATTTCATCATCAATTTATGGGAGGGGCCGCCCACATCCATATGTGCACTAAAACGGGTAAGGCCAAACATTTCCTGCATTTGCAAAATTTTATCAACCGCTTCATTAGCATCACCAATTATTAAAGCGCCTTCTTTGCTTCTCCCAAAATCAAATTGACTTTTTTGATACGGTGGCCAACCACGGCTGCGGCCCACCCTGTCCATTTGCGAAGAGTAAATAGGATAATACTCATCAGCAGTTTGCTTACTGTCTTCTCCAAAAAAAGAATGCATGTGTACACCCAACTGAAATTTTTGCATATCATGATTGTAATGCTGATACACTTCTTTATAATAATCGAACAAAGGTTTAAACTGTGCAGGATTGCCACCAATGATGGCGAAAATAACAGGCAGCCCTGCTTTGCCCGCTCTCAATACACTCCCCGGTGTGCCACCAACTGCTACCCAAATATTTAAATGATCATTTACTGCACGGGGCAAAATTTCCTGCTTGTTTAAAGCAGCACGAAATTTCCCTTTCCAAGTAACAGGATTTTCATTATTTATTTTCAGCAGCAGGTTTAATTTTTCTTCAAACAAATCATCATAGTCTTTTAAATCATAACCAAACAACGGAAACGATTCGATAAAGCTGCCCCGGCCTGCAACAAGTTCGGCCCTGCCGTTACTTATTAAATCTATCGTAGCAAAGCTTTGGTATAATTTAACCGGATCGGCCGAACTTAATACTGAAACAGCACTGCCTAATTTTATTTTTTTTGTGACCGTTGCTGCCGCAGCTAAAATAATTTCCGGTGTGGAAACTGCATAATCAGGCCGGTGATGTTCTCCAATGCCATAAAAATCCAGGCCCAATTCATCCATCAATTTTATTTCTTCAATAATTTCCTGCAGCCTTTGCCCGGCGGGTTGAGTGTTGCCGTTTTTATCCATGTGTACATCGCCAAACATGCCAATGCCTAATTCCATACTGTAATTTTTTTCAAAGATAAGAATGGCTGCTGCCAAATTATTTGAAATTCGTAATAATCTCTTTGAACTTTGTTTTTAAATCTTTGCCTGCTTTAGTTTCTTTACATTTTAAAATTATAACTCCATTTAAACAATGCTAAAGAATACAATTTTATTAATTTTTATTTTTTTATCTCTAACTCATTTTTCTTTTTCGCAAAAGGCGGACAGTACAAAAAATACCACACAGTTTTCAGGATCAGTTAGTGTTACCAATAATGGTATTTCAATTGTACCCAGTTTTTCGTTGGGGAAACCGGCGGCAGCATTTAATTTTTCGATGGGAAAAAACAGATTTAGTTTTGAACCGGACCTGCGGTTTTCATTGGCGGGAAAGCCGTGGAGTTTTCTTTTTTGGTTCAGGTATCATTTAATTAAAAAAGATAAATTTACTGTAAACATAGGTGCACATCCTGCACTTAATTTTAGAGAACAAACAGTTGTTTTAAATGGGGCAACTAAAAAAGTAATGATAACACGCCGCTACCTGGCAACAGAACTTTCTCCAAATTATGCTATTGGTAAAAAAGTAAATGTGGGCATGTATTATTTATTTAGCAAAGGGCTTGATGACGGCACCATAAACACCACTCATTTTATTACATTCAACACCAGCGTTTCGAACATTAAACTTTCTAAGCAAATTTTTATGCGGCTGGCTCCACAGGTGTATTATTTAAAATTAGATGCAGAGGATGGCTATTTTTTTTCATCGTCAATTAGTTTTAATAAAAAGAATTTTCCCATTGCTGTTTCTGCCCTGATGAATAAAATTATTCATACCAATATATCCTCCAGTAAAAATTTTATCTGGAATGCCAGTTTAACTTATTCCTTCAACCATAAATACATCAAAATATAACAGGTGCTATGAAAGTTGTAAATTTATGGCAAATGAGCAAGGTAGAAACTATAACCGATTTTTATAAAAGAAAAACTCGACTGGGTGCCTGATAACATACGAAATGAGATCGGGCATTTCAACACTACTGCACAAATTGCATTAGCGTGGGTGCTGGCACAAAAGCCATGGATCGTTCCCATACCCGGCACTACAAAATTGCACCGCTTATCTGAAAATAACGGAGCCGCTGCTATTGAATTATCAAACCAAGAATTGCAGGACATTGAAAATGCTTCAGCAAAAATAGAAATAACAGGTAACCGTTACACCGAAGCCATGGAAAAATCGACAGGCCTATAATATGCAATTATTGGGAAGGTTATTTTGTTATTCTCCCTTTAATTAGGGTTACAAACCCGTAATTTTAATATTAAATATTTTTAGCACAGCAAAAAGACACCATAGCAAATCACTATTTCATTAAAATCATTATTCATTATCAATTATTCATTAATTGAAACACATCCTAAAAAAAATATTTTACGCTCTCCTCGTCCTCCTCGGCGTAACCATTTTGGTATTCGTAATGTTCCAGGGTTTTGGCGACCCTGCAAGAATGATCGTTGGCCAAACCGGCGATAAAAAAACCATGGACAATATCCGTAAAGATTTATATTTAGATCAACCCAAATGGAAACAATTAGTTTTATACCTCAACGATGTTTCTCCGCTAAGCATCCACACCCAGGCCGATATAGAAAAAAAAGAACTGAAAGGATTTTTTATTGGCGGCGAAAATAAGCTGGGTTTAAAAACACCCTACCTGCGCCGCAGTTACCAAACCAAAAAAGCAGTAGGGCAGTTGCTGATGGAAGCCTTGCCCGGCACATTATTGTTAGCCTTTGCCGCCATGTTATTTGCCACCATCATTGGCATCTTACTGGGAGTGTTAGCCGCAGTAAAGCGTGGCACCTGGTTAGACAGCAGTGCCGTGTTCGCCAGCATTGCCGGCATATCGGCACCGTCATTTTTTATGGCCATTATTATTGCGTATTTTTTTGGTGTGGTGCTGCATCCTTATACCGGGCTAAACCTAACCGGTAGTTGGTTCGATATTGACGAAGTAACCGGCGAAAAATACCTCACCCTAAAAAATTTAATACTCCCGGCATTTACATTAGGCATACGGCCGCTGGCCATTATTACCCAACTTACCCGAAGCGCCATGCTGGATGTGCTGGGGCAGGATTATATACGCACTGCCTATGCCAAAGGCCTGCCCAAACGCACCGTTATTTTCCGGCATGCCTTACGCAATGCCCTTAACCCTGTTATTACCGCCATTACCGGCTGGTTTGCCGAACTGTTAGCCGGTGCATTTTTTGTAGAATATATTTTTGGCTGGAAAGGCATTGGCAAAATAACTGTTGATGCACTGGAAAAATTAGATTACCCTGTTGTAATGGGCTCCGTATTATTAAGCGCCTGCATTTTTATTTTCATCAATATTTTAGCGGATGTGTTGTATGGCGTGGTGGACCCAAGAGTGAAGATGGGGTAGTGGAGGAATTTGTAATTGGGTTTTCGGTTTGGAGAGAATAATTTTTTTAATACCAGCTTTACATTTCCATGGCATCATCGTTGCGAACTTGTTCTGTTCTTCTTTCTTTTTAGTAAAAAGGAAGAAGAATCAATCCTTTCAACGGCATACCATTGGGGAACTTTTACCGAAGCGTAGATTGAAGCGAACGGTTTGTGAAGACACAAACCGGGACGTAGTATTGCTTCAATCGCCGCACACATCGTCGCCGTTGCTTGGTTTTTAACCAGCAACGTTCGCCTCCGTCTAATGCGCCATAGGCAACTTTGCTTTAATCACCTCCACTCCAATATTTTTCTTACTTTACAATAATTATAAAAATGGCGCTATGGCAACTTACAAAACTCCCGGTGTTTATATCGAAGAACAAAATGCTTTTCCCAATTCGGCAGTGGCAGTAGCTACAGCGGTACCGGTATTTATTGGCTATACACAAAAAACCGAACGCAATGGTAAATCAATAAAAGCAATACCCACCCGTATCAGTTCAATGGCAGAATATGTGGAATTATTTGGCAGGGAGTTTACCCATAAATTTTTATTGAACATTCCTGCACCGGTAACTCCTTTTGAATCAGCCATGCTTATTGCACCCACGCAAATTTTTTATTTATACAATTGCATGCGCTTGTTTTTTGCCAATGGTGGCGGCAGTTGTTATATCGTTTCGGTGGGTACTTATGG
>NZ_JANPCM010000669.1:0-4085 GCF_031430955.1 Ferruginibacter sp. | reverse complement strand
CTTTAAGTAATTTAGATTTAGGCTCTTCTATCATTCTCTTTAGTTCTTCATCAGGTTTTACCGGTTTAAATTGCTTATTCCTGTAATTGATAAATTCATTAAACTCGTTAATGGCTTCATTGTATATAGCAATTGCATTGTTGAAATCATCGGATAGTTTTTTTTGCTTTAGATATTCAATCTCTCTTTTTTTATAAGCAAGTCTGTCAAAGATCATAGCATTTTTTACCCCATTTTTTTCAATATGTTCCGAAGATTGCGTAAGCTGTTCTAATTCACTTAATTTCTCATAGCTTGTAATTTCTTTTTCAAAGTCAAAATATTGTTTTGTATTATTTATACGTATGTTGCTATCATAAAATTCCTGATTAGTAACTGGATAATTTAAAAACTGCCATAAAAAATCAAATGGTATATGGGAAGCTATCATCTTAGCTGGGTCTGCTTTAAAATATTTTTCATTTATTTTTTTTACAAATTTACCATTGTTGATAAATCCGGAACCCCATGTTGGATCGAAAAGAAACCAGTGCCCATCAATTTTTGCTGCACACCAGGCATGTGGAATATAATCAGTAAAACCATTTTGCTTTGTATAGCCCTCAATTACAAATGACTTTATTCCAAGCCTGTTTGATACAGCATTGAAAATTTCTGCATAATTTATACAAATACCTTTTTTAGTTTCAAGGGTTTTGTTGATTTTATTTTCTGATGTTTCATTGAAATTAATGGCAAACATATTTTCAATGTCGTAACTTATTTTAGATACTTCCCAAAAAAATAAAGCTCTTATTTTCTCGTTATCTGTCTTAAAATTGGTATTAATATATTCAGCAATAGTATTTACTGATTTAGACAAACTGTCAGCAATTTTTAAAGCTTGGTTATCAATGGCGGCATATTCTTTATTGCTTTGAGCTATTGTAATAACTGAAGAAAATATCAATAAGACTATTAAAAATGTTCTCATGAAATGGGTGTGTTTAAAGCGTCAAATTTATGGCATTCTTAATACATTGCATACTTAAAATTTCATGATAAAATTGCTTTGGTATAGATTTAAAGTTAGCATTCATGTAATTACAGTGTTGTGGATAATATTTTGTAATTAACTTCCCTTGTTTATAGCCAATTTCCAAATACAGTTAAGGGAGATATAATGCTGGTAATTAACAGCAGGCTTAAAATTGGTATTTAATAAACCGGGTTGGTAAAGCACTCCAAGCCGAAAGTATTTTCCCAGTCTGTATTGTGCAGAAAGGCTTAAGCCAATGTTTATATTGCTTTTTGATTTGTAAAAAGTAGTAACACTATCTACAGTAATTTTTGTCCATTTTAATTTTGATACATTAATGCCATAACCCAAATCAAAACGCCTGATTATGGTATTGTTTTTTACACTGACATAAAATGTATTTCCTGTTTCATAATATCCAATGCCAATATGTTCGCCAAATAAATCTGTAGCTGCGCCAATATTTACAGATAAGTAAGTATTATTTTTGTAAAAAAAATCTGCGCCTGCTTCCAAACCGAAAACACCTGCCGAATTGTATTTTCCGCTGCTGTCAATTATATTAAATACTGTTGTAAAAGGTAATGACAGAGAAAGATTAATTGTACCTTTTTTTATTGGTGCTGCGCTTTTAATGGCGATGCCTGTGTCTTCAACTGAAATGTAATTTATTTTGGGATATGCATAACGTTTCAAATTGTCTTTGTCAATTAGCATACCAATACCGAAATTGGATATAATATTATACCAGTAAGCAAAAGAACTTTTGGGTTTAAGAATAATTATGTTTTTTGTACTGTCTGTTTGTACATTGATGATAAGAGGGGTGTTGCTTCGTGTAAGAAAATATTCTTTTGGTGTATGGGTGTGCTTTGATGAATCAATTAAAACTGCCTTCTCCACCGAAATAACTTTTATATTTTTACCGGTAGTAATAATAATTTTTTGTACAGGCTGATTTAAAATTGCAGCACAGGAAGAAAATAGAAAAATAAAAGACACTACAGCATATATTTTAATCCATTTATTCATGCTTTTAATTTCTTGCTGGAATGCAATTGTTTTGGCCATACTCTTCTCCAGATACAATTAAAGTAATGATTGTTGCTTAAGGATTTTATTTTTTTGTAATTATACCAATTAGACATTGAAATCATACTGTCAGCCTGAACTTGTCGAAGGCGGGTTGACATTGCACCGGTTTCGACAAGCTCAACCTGACATTTTTTTAATCGGATAGATTCAATGTCTAATTGGTATTAGCTTGTTTCTTTGTCGATATACTTTACAACTAAAAAAAGCCGCACAATGTGTACGGCTCTTTCATATAAAGTCCGTTAAAACTATTCAACAGTAAAAGTAATTTTATTATCGCCCCACAGTAATGTTACCAATCCTGTTTTGTCAATGGAAAAAGTCATTTTTTCTGCAAAGGCAGCTGCTTTTTGCGCCTTTGCATCTATACGTAAAGCATCATCAGCCTGTTTGTAACTAAAAGCGCCCCATTGCTTCCAGGTTTTATTAAAAATAATTGTCCAGCTTTCTTTACCCGAAATTGTAAACAAAGCATATTTACCGGCGGGCAATTCTTTACCATTTATTTTTACAGCTTTGCTGGTTTCAAAAACTGTGGCTTCGTTGGCACCGGTGCGCCATACTTCGCCATCTTTTGGTTCAATGTCTTTACCAATGGTACGGCCTTTTATTGATGGCTGGCTGTAATCAATATTAATTAATGCCCCCGAAGTTAATTCCTGTGTTGCCACTGCTGGCGGACTGGGGCGTTTACTTTTATCCTGTTGTGCATTGGCGGTGTTTGTAAACAAAGCTGTTAAAAGCATTGCAACTGCTGCTATCTTTTTCATAAATATTTTTTTTGAGTGAAAAGAAATGTAATTTATAATTTTTAAATCAATTGACTGTTACCGTTGTTCAATATTATTTATCAAATCTTTCAGGATAATTATAGAACGAAAACGCATTTATTTCAGGTTGTCAATATTACACTGTCAAACCCCAATGAATATTACCGGAATTACCTGATAAAAATTTATCAACAGATCTAAAGGATGCGATACATCAACTATTTATCCTGTGGCAGCATATCAAATTCTTTTCTCTTGTTTTCAAACCATGTTTTCATCGCTTCAGGCGATTGCATCAATGTTTGCATTTCATTCATCGCTGTAAGATGATCTTTATCACCTGATTTAAACATTTCCATGCCATGCTGTTTGCTTAGCTGCGCCATTTCCTCAAAAGTATTTGCTGTAAATTCTTTATCACATGCGCCACCCAATTGTTTGCAGGTCATTGTTTTCATGATTGTAAGTTTTGATTTTAAAATTTATAAAAACGATTAGAATCGAACGCTGCCCTTTCTATCGCAGTCATCCTGTCCCGAAGAAGCCTGATAGTAAATCCTCCTTTTAAAATATCCTTATCTAAATACATCCAATCCGAAATATCGTCCTTGTTTACGCTGATAGTGTCATTTAATTTCAAGTTTGATACGTATTCCGGCTCATTGTTAACTATGCCCATATATTCTCCTTTAATTTTTGTAATGTCACTGAGCCAAATATGCTCACCATTATTATTGCCATACGCAAATCTTACTTTTAAAGCAAATGAATTATAATCAGATTTGTTAGTGAATAGGGCGGAGTCAAATTTATAAAGTGATGATTTGGCAATATAAATAGCAGCTTCCATTTCTTTGTCACCCTGCTGTACGATTATTATATTTTTGGAATCTTTTTCAATAATTTGCTTTTGTGTATTTGAATTACATGAAAAGATAATGAGCAAGATAATCAGAGCTTTTTGGTTCATATAAAATTGCTTAGAATTATAATCTTCCGCCTCGTTTCGTGTCTCACGAAACATTCGCTTCATTCTCCGTATAAAGGCGTTCAATAACGGTATGCCGTAGAAGTGAGTGACACAACGATGATGACCATAGCTTCTAAAGCCAGTCCCCAAAAAAATTACGCAATTACATTATATAGTTCTATTTACATCAAAATTTTCCAGCTCTTTACTAACGGCATTTAAAAAAGTGCTG
>NZ_JANPCM010000668.1:0-1635 GCF_031430955.1 Ferruginibacter sp. | reverse complement strand
GGCTTTTGGGATGATAACGCCAGAGCCACAGCCATTTTAAAAGAAACAAAAGTTAATGAGTACTGGATAAATCTTTTTTATTCGGTAAATAATGCTGTGGAAGATTTTGTGGTTTTGTTTGAATTTTGGAAAGCAGGCGATACTACAGAAGAAGAAGTGAAAGAAGCTTTTAATGATGCAGTAAATAAAATTGAAGAAGCAGAATTTAAAAGCACGCTGAACGAACCCGAAGACGAATTGCCCGCCATGCTGCAAATTAACAGTGGTGCTGGCGGTACCGAAAGCCAGGACTGGGCAGAAATGCTTGCCCGTATGTTTAGGATGTACGGCGAAAAGCAGGGCTGGGGAGTTACAGAAATGGATTGGCAATGGGGCGATGGCGCTGGTATAAAAACTTGCACTTATAAATTTGAAGGTGCCTTTGCTTATGGTTTTTTAAAATCGGAAAGTGGTGTGCATCGTTTGGTACGTATTTCTCCTTTTGACAGTAATGCAAGGCGGCATACTTCTTTTGTTTCTGTAAATGTTTACCCATTGGTAGATGATACCATTAACATTGAAATTAATCCTGCTGATGTAAAAATGGAAACCAGCCGAAGTGGTGGTGCAGGCGGACAAAACGTAAACAAAGTAGAAACCAAAGTGCAATTAACGCATATTCCCACAGGCATTGTGGTAGTTTGTCAGCAAGACAGGAGCCAGCTCGGCAACCGGGAGTTAGCCATGCAAATGCTGAAGAGCCGTTTGTACGAAATAGAATTGCAAAGACGCAACGAAATAAAAGATGCTGCCAATAGTAAAAAGAAAAAGATAGAGTGGGGCAGCCAGATACGCAGTTATGTTTTTCATCCTTACAAAATGATAAAAGACCATCGTACCGATTATGAAGTAGGTAATGTAGGGCCGGTTATGGATGGGGAATTAGATGGATTTATAAAAGCGTATTTGATGAGTGAGAAGGAAGACCAAAGTGCGTAGTTTTTTTTTAACAAGCATTAGTTTTTCATGGGATCATCGTTGTGTCACTCACTTGTACCACATACCTTTGCTCAACATTAAAATATAACAGCCTAAAATACACAAAATCTATTTTTATGCAATACGGAGATTTTTATTACCCCATTCCTGCAAACGAACCTGTACTTTCTTATGCTCCCGGTTCGGCAGAAAAGAAAAGATTAAAAGAAGTTTTAGCAGAGCTAAAAAAAACAACAATTGATGTACCCATGTACATTGGTAACGAAGAAGTGCGTACGGGAAAGACAATGGAGATTCGTCCGCCGCATGAACGTAAATATTTATTGGGGCAATTTCATATTGGCGAAGCTAAGCATGTAACCAAAGCAATAAATGCAGCATTAAAAGTAAAAGACAAATGGGCTAATATGAGTTGGGAAAACAGGGCCAATATATTTTTAAAAGCGGCTGATCTTTTAGCAACAAAATACCGGCCGTATATTAACGCAACAACAATGCTGGGCCAAAGTAAAAATTGTTTCCAGGCAGAAATAGATGCGGCATGTGAGTTAATAGATTTTCTAAGATTAAACGTTCACTTCTTAAGCGATATTTACCGCCAGCAACCCATTAGCGGCGCAGGCATGAATAACAGAATGGAGTACCGGCCGTTGGAAG
>NZ_JANPCM010000667.1:0-12620 GCF_031430955.1 Ferruginibacter sp. | reverse complement strand
AATTGGTAATTAGGGTGGATGGGGAGGAGATAGTGTATTAAGAGAATTATTCCATCTTTAGTGATTTACTTACAGGCTTTGATGAAGTGCCATTTGTATTTTTATAAACACAATTGTCAAAACTAATTACACTGCCCGGACCGCATCGGGCAAATAAGGATTTCTTTGTCTCCATATCTTTACAAAGTATTGTGATAACATTTGGAAAATTTCCTCCGGAAAAATAGATAGTGCCTGAGATAAAATCTTTCCCAATTAGTTCAAAGATTTCTTTGTTGGCTTCGGAAAGAGCAATTGAAATGTTATATTCACCAGAGTAGAATACATAAGATTTTCCTGCTATTGAAATTTCTATTCCTTTTTTATCAATTACTTTCACACTGTCAAATGTTACAACAGAGCCTGCTACACATTTTTTGATAAGAGCGTCTAATCCATTTAAAGAACTGGTATCTAAAAATGCAGACTTTACGTTCTGGAAATTAGCCCCTAAAAAATATACTGAAGCGCTTTTAAATTTATATCCTTTTGTAACTCTTATTTCTTTTTGAAGTTTAAAGGAATCAATATTAGTTCTTGTACCATCTATATTGCCAACAGTAAATTCAGGTGCTTGGTTTGGAAGCGTTTTAACTGTAAGAATTTGTGCTTTTGCATTGGACGCAAAAAATATTATCACCATCACAGATAAGAACGATAATATTTTTTGGGAGTTAAGAAAATACGTTTTTATTAAAAGGCAAATCATTTGCTAAAATAAAAACTATATTCCAGAATAGGAATTTGTTTGTATTATATTCAAATATTTAACAAAGGATTACTTTATAAATTAGCTGTTACAGATTTTTTATCTCCTTCCACCACAAAAATAATCGGTTGTTTACGGTAAGCATTAACAGGCTTGCTATTTTGAATAGCAGGTTTCCAATTGGGGCTTTGCTTTATTAAACTGATACAATGTTGTGCAGTTTTGCTGTTTTGATAATTGGTGGTAGTAACGTCACTTACTGTTCCATCTGCATGTACAATAAATTGAACAACGATGGTATAGGTGCCCGCTTTCCATCCTTCATCCACCGGAATATCAGGGTTTAAATTTTTCATTAAATACTTTCTCCATTCGTCATCACCGCCGGCAAAAGATGGTTCAATTTCTGTTTTAGTGAAAATTTTATCCAGAGCAGTGTTTGTATTTATATCTGGAGCATTATTTTTTTCAGCAACGGTTAATAAATGTTTTTTTGTTATAATTTCTACCACACCATTTTTTCCTTTTTCTCCATATAACAATATTGCTGAATTGCCTTTCAAAACATTTATACTTTCAATATTACCCGGAGCAATGATATTAATATTAAAATTGTCTTCTTTTACTTTCCCATCAATAACATACAATGGTGTAGATTTTTTAGATTGAACTGTTACTTCGGGTAAATCATCTGCCTTTAAGGATACATTTATCATAGCAGTTTTTCCTTTGGCATCAATAATGTCATCCAGCTTATCTCCTTTTACAACAGTTACATTGCTTATTTTATTTGGGGGTATTGCATTTAACTGTTCAGGAGTACAAATTTTTCCGTCGATGTATATTAAGGTATTCGATAAATCTCCGCTTACAACAGTTTTGTTACCTGATAGTTTAACAGCGTTATTCTTCTCATCAAAAAAAGCGGAATCTGCAGAAATTATAACAGCATTTTTTTGTGTGATTTTAATTACGCCATACTTACCTTTTTCTCCATAGATTTTTTTTGCAACAGTTGGATTATAAGTTACGATGCTGCTGAAACTTGCAATATTTTTCTCAATGTAATTCATCCCAAAATTTCCTATTTCTTTTGAATCAATAATAACCAGTGCCTTTGTTTTGTACTCATAACTTTTTAAATAATTGCTGTCAGCATGTTTGGCGTTAACATAAAAACCATTTGAAGAAAGTTGAGTATCCGAAATATTATTTTGAGTAATAACCGCTAAAAAATTATTGGCAGCAAATTTTTCTATAGCTGCTAATATATTTTTTGCAATAGTTTCTTTTGCATTATTAGTTTTTAAATAAGCAACGTCTTTTTTATTGTTAATGCATCCAGTTTCTATTATAACAGAAGGTATATTATTTGATTGTAACACTTTTATACCTCCCAGCCGCTGCATTAGTGTTTTTGTTATAGGTAAGGGATAGTTTTTACCAAATTCTTCAATTAAAATATGTGCCAGCTGCTTGCTTTCTTTGCTGTTGCCAAATTCATCCTTAGCAACCCAAAAATCTACGCCGCTTTTGGATTCAGGTATTGGAGAACCATCTGCATGAATAGAAATAAATATATCGGCATTGCTATTCCTGGTAAATTCAACCCTCTCGTTTGGATTCATGTTCGTATTATTATTTCTGGATAAAATAATTTCTATATTTTCATTGCTATTTAATTCCTTTATTTTTTTTGATATGGCAAGGGTCAGATCTTTTTCCAAAATTCCATCGGCACTTTTTGCGCCTGCGTCGGCACCACCATGGCCTGCATCAATAACAACTGTAATTTTTTTGCCGTTGTATCTGGAAGCTCCAGCTTCCAGCTTATCTTTTACTTTAAAAGTAAATGCTGCAAAAATTAAAACCAACAATGGCAATACCATTACTCTTCCCAAATAATTAACTTTAGGATTTTTATTTTTAGTTAGCATAAGTAATCTTCTTTTTATAGGTGAATAGAAAAAATTATTGGTGAGTTGAAACCTGTGTTGGGGATAAGTAGCATGTAATATCATTTCGGCAAATGATGCCGTATCGCTGTCTTCTACAGCTTTTTTATCGGCAATAAATTCATGTATCATATTCAGCTCTTTGCGGATAAGCCAGAAGAAAGGGTTACACCAAAAAAAGATGAGAATGATATTGATGAAAATTTTATCGTGACTGTGTTTTTCCTGTACATGCGCCAGCTCGTGTTTAAAAATTTTATGGCCGGTGGAAGTTTCGATATCAATACTATTATTCCAAAAAATATAATTAAAAAAGGAGAATGGTGTGCTTTTAGCATCGGTATTTACAAATGAAATTTTGTCAATAATTTGCGTTGGATATTTTTTTATAAGATTAAAAATGCTGTAAATCGTATGCAAGAAAATTAAAAATAACACAAGCGATACAGTTAAATATGCTAATGGATAAAGTTGTGTAATATCAAATGAATTTGATGAGGCAGATACAATGATGTTGCCCATATACTCATCGCCATTGCTAACTGCCTGCAACACTTGTATTACTCCTGTGGGTTGCGCTGCTGCAGATTGCCAAAAATTTATTTTTATCAACGGCAATAACAAGGATAATACCACAGCTGCCATCAGGTAAAAACGGTTGTACTTGTGAAAAACTTTGTTTCGCAGCAGCAACCAGTAATAACCATACAAAATGCCGGAGCAGATAATAACTTTTAAAAAGTACCAGGCGACAGGTAGCATACAATTGTTTTAAATAGTTGTTAGTTGTTGGTTGGCAGTTGTTAGAAGGAAAATTGCTGGTATGCCAACAACTATTAACTAACAACGGTCAACCTTTTATTTCTTCTTCAACTGTTTCAGCAGTATTTCCAGTTCATCTAAACTGATGTTATTTTCTTTTACCATAAACGAAACGGCATTGCTGAAGCTGCCTTCAAAATAACCTTTTACCAAACTCTTCATACTGCTTTTGCTGTACACCTCTTTACTAACAAGCGGATAATATTGATGTGTTCTTCCAAAAACGGTAACGCCTACAAATTCTTTATCTGTTAATATTTTTATTATAGTAGCCACGGTATTGCTGTGCGGCTTTGGTGCAGGCAATTCATCGAGTATTTCTCTCAAAAATGCTTTTTCTAATCTCCATATCACCTGCATTATCTGTTCTTCTGCTTTGGTTAAGTTTTTCATTTTGTATGCTTTTTTATTTGCTGATGTAAACTTAAAACTAATATCTTAGTTTTACAACTATTTTTTTAGTTATTCACATTTTTTAACAAATGGTGAAGAAAATATATTTTAATGTAGTGGCACTAAAAGCTAAATTTGCTCAACTTGCAAAGATTTTTATTTACGCTTCTATAAAGTTGAATAAAGAAATATTGTTAATGAGTGTCTCGCCTTAGGCCAGACCACTGAAGCTAAATAGAATTAATAAGGCTTGGTAACAAAAAAATAAAACACAAATTTCTCCATTTTCCCTTTAGGGGATAGGGGCTAAACATCAAACCAATCTATGTCTCAATCAATTGTTGAATTAAAAAATGTAAATATTTACCAGGGTAGCAGCCTTATCTTAAGCGATGTTAATATTAGCATAGAAAAAGGTGAGTTTGTCTACCTGGTGGGTAAAACCGGAACAGGAAAAAGCAGTTTGCTTAAAACCATGTACGGCGATTTGCAATTGACAGAAGGAGAAGGCTGGGTGGTGGGCCATAATTTGAAAGAACTAACGTGGAAGACGGTACCTTTTTTGCGCCGTAACCTTGGTGTGGTGTTCCAGGATTTTCAATTACTGACAGACAGGAACGTAAATGAAAATTTAAAATTTGTTTTAAGAGCCACAGGTTGGAAAGATGATAAATTAATGAATGAAAAAATTGCTGATGTGCTGGATAAAGTGGGTTTAAAAACAAAAGGCTTTAAGATGCCTTTTGAATTGAGCGGTGGCGAACAGCAAAGGGTGGATGTGGCAAGGGCCTTATTAAATTCGCCTAAATTAATTTTGGCCGATGAGCCTACCGGTAACCTTGACCCTGAAACGAGTGATGAAATTATGCAGTTGCTTTTTCATATTTGCAGAGATTACAACACCACAATAATTATGGCTACACATGATTATATGGTAATAAATAAATTTCCTGCCCGGATGATTAAAACAGAAAGAAATAAAGTGTGGGATAATGCTTCTATTGAAATGTAAAGGTGTAAGGAATTGGTAATTTGGAATTAGGGATTTGGGATTAGGATGTTTTGCTGCTACAATCCTAAAAATATCCAATCAGTTTTATTGCATTTGCTTCGTTATTATAAATCGTTTGTAACAAGCCCTGACGTTTTTCTTTTTCCTGATCTGTAAATGGTTGTTGATACATTTCTTCAATAACTTTTTTAAAAGATGTGGCGTCGTCTGCAATATGGCAAACCTCTTCAAGTCCGCTGCCTTCCACTCCTGCGCTGTTTACTACACAATGCCTGCCATTAAATAAAGCATTTAATAATTTTAATTTTATACCGGTGTTGTTGAAAGAAGGCAGCACATGAAGTTGTGCTTTTGTTATCATATCCTGCATTTCTTTTTCGCCGGGGTTGGCTACAATGCAGGTTTGTTTGTGTTGATGTGCAAAAGCTAATAATTTTTGAGAAGGATTTTTACCTGCTATTACAAAAGGGATTTCTAAAGTATTAAATACGTTTTGCAGTAACCAAATTACTGCAGTTTCATTTTCGTTGATGGATAAATTACCATGGTATAAACAAAAACAACCTTTACCTGCTGCACCCACTGCCAAAGTATGCGGAATAAAAACCGGCAGGTAACAAATATCTTTAGCATCAAATAGTTGTTTATAAACCGTTGCGTCATGTTCGCTTACAGCAATTATAGAGGCCTTGTTGGCAATAGCTTTTTCATATTTATATAATAACCTGCTTTCGTTAATAAAATACAATTTTTTAAAAAGATTGCTTTCGTTTTTTGCAAGTTGTTTATAATATTCAAATTCCACATTGTGCAGGCGCACTGCAATTTTCCGGTTGCTTAATTCTCCTTTGTGCAGGTAATAGGTACAATGAATACCTTCTAATAAAATGGGGTAATCATCTTTTTTTAAATTAGCGATCAATTCATCATGTTGCCTGCTCTTTACAATTAATGGAATACGAAAAGAAAAACTGTTGCTGTTTTTTTTACGCTGATAATAATTTACCGACTCACAATATTTATTTAATTCTTCCTGAGGTTTTCTGCCTTGTGTAAAGCAGTGTAAATGAATTTTTATGCCAAGTTGGTGTAAGGCTTTTAGTTTGTAAAAAAGATCTACCACGCCGCCATAATCAGCAGGCCAGGGTACGTCAAGGGTTACGATATGTAAGTGTTTATCCAAGTAAATTTTTATAGAACATTAATAATTTTTTTTCTTCCTGCTGCCAGTTTAAATCTTCTCTTGCTTTTAGGCAATTTTGCTGCAACTGTTCATATTCAACTTCATTCTGCAGTAAATTGTTCAGTTGTATGGCCAAATTTTTTGAGCTTATATCATTAACTAAAACTGCAATCTGGTACTTGTCGTTAATTTCTTTATACACCGGGTAACTTACACACAACTGCGGTATGCCGGCATGCAAATAATCGAAAAAACGGTTGGCTAAGGAATAATAATTGCTTAATCCTTTATCGTCAAACAAAGTAATGCCAATATAAGCCTGTTGAGTAACAGTTCTTAATTCATCAGGTTTTATTTTGCCTTTAAAAATAACTTTATCCTGTAAGTTATTAGTGGTTACTAATTGCTGTGCCTGCTGCATAAAATTTCCATCGCCGCAAATAATAAGTTTACAGTTAACATCTTTCATTGCAGGTATAAGTGTTTCAAAACTTCTGCCTTCATTTACTGCACCCTGGTATAAAATAAATTTTTCTTTTTTTTGGGTTAGATTTATTGCTCTCAGTAAAGCAATATTTCTTATTACTTCGTAATTAACGCCATACATTTTTTTAAATTCATCAGCAATGGGTTGGTTTACTGTATAGCCATATTTAAATTTTGGAACGGTAAAACGTTCAATCTTTTTCCAAGCTTTATAAATTGCAGGTCTTGTTGCAATCTCTTTCATTTCGCAAAACAATTCATGTGCGTCGTAAACCTTTTTTACTTTTTTTATTTTCGAAATGAAGTAACAGGGTAAAATCGTATCGAGATCAATTGCTCCAATACAATCCATTTTTTTAAAAAGCAGGTAAAAAAATAAACGGATATTATATTCTGCATAAAACAGTTTTCCTTTTTCAAAAAAACAAAATAATCTTTTTTGTAAAAATGGTTGCGGTAACAATGAGAGCGACGCTCTTAATTTCCTTCCCACCAATGTTACTTTGTGCCCTGCATTGGCCAATGATGTGCAAATACGAATCATGCGCTGGTCATAAGTCAGGTCTGTAGTAACTGTAAAAAAAATACAGCCCCCTCCGCCACCTGAAGGGGGAACTTTAGGGTTCAATATTTCGGGAGAGCTTTTTGTATTTTCAGGCATTTGGGTTGATTATTTAAGTACTTTTCTTTTTCACAGAGATCAAAGTTCCCCCTTCAGGTGGCGGAGGGGGCATAAATCCCCTCAATTATCTCCACCGTTTTCAATCCTTCCTCCGCACTTGCAAATTCATGTTCATCATCTTTTAATGCCTTAACTAAATTTTCATATACTTTATCATGGTTGCTCATACTACCCTGGTAAAATCCATAACCATTAGCAGGGTTGCCTTTCGGTAATTCAGGAGTAGCAATTCCTTCTACGTTACAATATTCTAATTCGTTTAAATATTGTCCCCCAATTTTAATAGTGCCTTTCTCTGCAAAAACCGTAAACGAACCTTCCATATTTTTATTAAAACTGTTAACCGTATAATTTAAGGATCCAATGGCACCAGTTTTCATTTCAAATAAAACCACACCAGTATCTTCAAATTCAATTGCTGCATGCGCAAAGTTTTTGGTATTTGTTTTAACCGCAGCTACATCTCCCAATAACCAATACAACAAATCAATAAAATGACTGAACTGTGTAAATAGGGTGCCGCCATCCAAATCTTTGGTTCCTTTCCAGCCATTATAATATTCATTCGGCCTGTTCCAAAAACAATTTATTTGAAAGCTGTAAATTTTACCCAGTTTATTGTTATCAATCAAATCTTTTAAATAAGCCACAGGAGGATTGTAACGGTTTTGTTTAACTACAAAAAGTTTTTTATTGTAGTTAAGTGCTGCATCAATCATTTTTTTTCCATCTGCTGTAGTAATGCACAATGGTTTTTCACACAAAACATTATTGCCAGCTTCCAGTGCTTTTATAGAATGAATGGCGTGCAAACCGTTTGGAGTACAAATACTTACTATGTCCAATTTTTTTTCAACTGCCAGTAATTCTTCAATAGAATGATAAGCTTTTGTGTTAAAAAGACTTGCCATTTGATTGGCTTTTTCAGGAATGATATCGCAAACTGCTGCCAGTATTCCATGTTTTATAATTTGTTCAGCATGCCTTTTGGCAATTCTTCCACAGCCTATTATGGCGAACGACGGTTTCATATTTGGCAATATTCAAAAAAAATCCTCAATTCACCTCGTAAAAACCATTTTTTTATGTACTTTTGCACACAATTATAAAAGAAACATAACAAAGACGTTATTAAAAAAACAAAGAGATGCCTTATTTAACAATCGAAAAAAGAGCAAGTATTTTCTCAACTTATGGTGGTAAAGCCACTAACACAGGGTCTATTGAGGGCCAAATCGCTTTATTAACAGAGCGTATCAATTCCATTTCAGAACACCTTAAAATCAACAAAAAAGATTTTTCTTCTCAAAGAGGTTTAATGAAAATGGTGGGTCAGCGCAAGCGCTTATTAACTTACCTAAGCAAACACGACCTTACTGGCTACAGAAGTTTAATTGAAAAATTAGGCCTTCGTAAATAAATTATTCCAACTATGTAATAGCAATAATTCCCAACTGAAGTTTTACGGTTGGGAATTATTCTTTTTTACGTAATTAACTCACCGGGGTTAGGGTTTAAGCAAATCTTAAACAGGCAACCCCAAATCATAAATCGTATTTATGTCTTTATTACAACCAAAATCGGTAACTTTTGATATTGGCGGTGGCCGCATGGTTACCATCGAAACAGGCAAAATGGCCCGCCAGGCAGATGGCGCTGTTACCGTTCGCCAGGGCAATTGTATTTTATTAGCAACAGTTGTTGCCAACAAAGAGCCTAAAGATGGCCAAAACTTTTTTCCATTATCTGTAGATTACCAGGAAAAATTTGCTTCCGCCGGCCGTGTACCCGGTTCTTTCTTTAAAAGAGAAGCCAGGTTAAATGATTACGAAATTCTTACTTCAAGATTAATAGACAGGGCTTTACGTCCGCTTTTTCCAGAAGATTATTTATGTGATGTTCAGGTACTTATAAGCCTTATATCAAGCGATGCAGAAGTTATGCCTGATGCGTTAGCTTGTCTTGCGGCTTCTGCAGCTTTAGCTGTTTCAGATATTCCCATTCAGGAAATTATTTCGGAAGTACGTATTGCCCGTAAAAATGGCGAGTACATCATTAACCCAAGCCGTACTGAATTAGCAACTTCCGATTTAGAATTTATAATTGCCGCTACCGATAAAAATATAATGATGGTAGAAGGTGAAGCTAACGAATGCCAGGAAGAAGATTTAATTAAAGCGATTGAATTAGGCCACGAAGCTGTTAAAGTACAGATTAAAGCGCAGGCCGAACTTAGGGCACAGCTTGGCTTGACTGCAAAAAGAGAATACACCAAACCTTACCGCAACGAAGAATTAAATGAGAAGATAACTGCTTTTGCAAAAGATAAAATGTATGCAATTTCTGCATCAGCATCTGCAAAGCACGAAAGAAGTGATGCTTATAAAGCACTGCATGAAGAAGTAAAAACGTTTTTAGGAGAAGAATTACCTGATCAGGATAAAAAATTGATTGGTCATTATACCGGCGAATTACAATATTACGTGGTAAGGGATATGATTTTGAATGATAGAAAACGTTTGGATGGAAGAGGTACAGAAGATATTCGTGCCCTTGCAATGGAAACTAATATTTTACCAACGCCACACGGTTCATCTTTATTTACAAGGGGTGAAACACAATCACTTACAACAGTTACTTTTGGAACGCCTTTAGATGAATTATTGGTTGAAAGTGCCTACAAATCTGATTATACAAAATTCATTTTACATTATAATTTTCCTCCCTTTTCTACAGGTGAAGTTAAAATGATGAGAGGTGTTGGCCGCAGAGAAGTTGGTCATGGTAACCTTGCCATGCGTAGTTTAAAAAAGATGATGCCCGGCAGCGATTATCCTTACACAGTTCGTGTTGTAAGTGATATTTTAGAAAGCAATGGTTCATCATCAATGGCTACAGTTTGTGCAGGTTCGCTTGCATTAATGGATGCAGGTGTGCCTTTACCTAAACACGTTAGTGGTGTTGCAATGGGCTTAATTAAAAAAGGCGACCAGTTTGCAGTGCTTACTGATATTTTGGGTGACGAAGATCATTTAGGCGATATGGATTTTAAAGTTACCGGTACACGTGATGGTATTTGTGGTGTACAGATGGATATTAAAGTTGATGGCTTAAGTATGGATATCATGCGTAAGGCTTTGGCCCAGGCACGTGCAGGCCGTTTACACATATTAGATGCGATGTATGAGTGTATGCCTGCAGCAAGAGCAGAAGTTAAACCTCATGCGCCACGTATGGTTAAGATAATTATTGATAAAGAATATATTGGTGCGGTGATAGGACCAGGTGGTAAAGTGATACAGGAAATACAAAGAGAAACCGGTGCTACAGTTAATATTGAAGAAGTGAACAATGCCGGTGAGGTAAGTATCTTCTCAGCACAAAAAGAAGGATTAGAAAAAGCTTTAGCATGGATTAAAGGTTTGGTAGCCACGCCGGTTGTAGGTGATACTTACGAAGGAACAGTTAAGAGCATTAAAGAATTTGGTGCTTTTGTAGAATTTCTTCCTAAAAAAGAAGGCTTGCTGCACATTAGTGAAATAAGCTGGAAGCGTTTAGAAACTATGGATGGCATTTTTAAAGAAGGCGATAAAGTAAAAGTGAAGTTGCTGGATGTTGACCAAAAGACCGGTAAGTTTAAATTAAGCCGTAAAGCTTTAATACCAAAACCCGATATGCAGCCTAAGCCGCAGCAGGGTGAGCAACAGAATTAATCTATAACATTTCATATTTACAACCGCAGGATTTTTTTTCTGCGGTTTTTTATTAAATTGATAAAATGAAAAACATTGAAATTAAAATAAGCACCAGTTCTGCCCAACAAAACGAAATATTAATTGCCCTGCTTGCAGATATTGGCTTTGATGGTTTTGAAGAAAACGAAAATGAGTTAAAAGCTTTTATTACCGAAATAAAATTTGATAAAGAAACTTTAGATGCTGTTGCCAGTAGTAATAATAACCTGGCTTATACATTAACTGTAATTGAGCAGCAAAACTGGAATGCACAATGGGAGAGTAGTTTTGAACCCGTTGTTGTAAATAATTTTGCGGCCGTACGTGCTGGTTTTCATCAGCCGGTAAAAAATGTGCAGCACGAAATTATCATTACCCCAAAAATGAGTTTTGGTACAGGCCATCATGCCACCACATTTTTAATGATGGAACAAATGAGTGCTTTGAATTTTACAAATAAATCTGTTGTAGATTTCGGTACTGGCACAGGTGTTTTGGCAATTTTAGCCGAAAAAATGGGAGCATCTTCAATTACTGCAATTGATAATGATGACTGGAGCATAGAGAATGCGAAAGAAAATATTATTACAAATAATTCAAGAAATATCTTACTGCACAAAGCAGAAAGTCTTCCGCTTAATATGACGTACGATATTATTCTTGCTAATATAAACCTGAATGTTATTTTGCAAAATATAGAGCTTATTGCCAAGGCATGCAAGCCAGGTACAAAAATATTATTGAGTGGGTTTTTAATCACTGATGAAATACAAATAAGATCATCTCTTGCTGAGAATAGTATAACTTTTACATCTTTTACACACCAAAAAGACTGGATATGCGTTGATGCTAAGTATAGAACAGGTTAAGACATTTATATAAATTAAAATACGTCTTTATTTTGTCATTAAATTAAGGTTAAGTAAACCCATTATTCATTATTTTTGTAGTGTTCAACTCAACTCAAAGAATCGCATGAAGGAACTACTTCTTATTATAATTGCATATTTAATTGGGTCCATTCCTACCGCTTTAATTATAAGCAGAAAATTTTTTGGTGTAGATATCAGGGATTATGGCAGCGGTAATATGGGAGCTACAAATACCTTCAGGGTTTTAGGAAATAAGTATGGCACCATTGTAATGGTAATTGATATTTTAAAAGGTGCGGTAGCTGTTGCGCTGTATAATTTTCTTCCTTATTACTTTAGTTCCGATATGGAATTGTACCGTACCAATTTTATGATTGGTTTGGGCCTTGCTGCAGTAGCGGGGCATATCTTCCCCATTTTTGCCGATTTTAAAGGCGGTAAAGGTGTGGCTACTTTATTTGGAATGTTGCTGGCAGTGCAACCCATTGTAGCAGTTAGCTGTGTAGGTGTTTTTTTGTTAGTCCTTTTTTTAACCCGTTATGTTTCGCTCAGTTCAATATTAGCTGCACTTTTCTTACCTATTTGTGTGTTGTGGATTTTTAACGAACACGAACCCTTATACCGCATATTTGCCCTTTTAGTAGCGTCATTAGTTATTTTTACCCATCAAAAAAATATTGGCCGCATATTACGTGGCGTTGAAAGCCGGGTGCCCATACTTAAACACCGTGAC
>NZ_JANPCM010000666.1:0-20048 GCF_031430955.1 Ferruginibacter sp. | reverse complement strand
TGCGCTTTTTCAGCAAAGGCAATAAAACGAAATGCACCATTGCCTTCATTTAGTAAAACACCTGATTCAAAAAAGTTAGTTTTATAAATATCCATTCCTTTTTTTTGCTCTTCGGTAAAAAGTTTATCGAGTGTAGTACCGGAATAATCTTTGTAGCGGATAAATTTTTTCCGCATCCCAGGCATTTGATCTATCAACTGATCCCTGCTAAAAAGCGGGTAACATTTGCCCTGATTGTAATAACCCAGCACTGCATCGTAACTGCCATTACCATCAAAGTCTTTTGCATAAATAGTGCAGGGGTTATAATAATTTCCTTCTATCGAACAGTTAGTTCCCCTGTTGCCTAAAACAATATCCTGGTCGCCATCGCCATCAACATCTGCTGTTTTTAAACAATACCACCAGCCACTAAATTCATCCATATTAATTACGGTATCTTTTTTTGTAACAGGAGAAATGAAACTTACCCGTTGCTGTTGTTTTTTAAATGTGCCGTTCTGGATTTTAAAAATTGCCGGAGCCATCCATTCGCCGGAAACAATTAATTCATTTTTTCCATCGCCATCAACATCGCTCCATGCAGCACCATTAACTACGCCGGGTTTGTTTAATTCGCCTGCAATTGCATTTGTAACATTTGTAAAAATGCCTTTATTATTTTGCAGCAGCATACTGTAATCTGCTTGTGGAAATTTGCCCGGCAATACATGCCCGCCAACAAATAAATCCATATCACCGTCACCATCATAATCAAGAGCAGTAACTGATGAACCATTAAAACCTTCTGCTGGTAATGCTTTTACTGCTTTAGTAAAATTTCCTTTACCATCATTTATATACAACCTGTCCTGATACAAGTTATCACCTGCAGCAAACTCTGCACCACCGCTTACTATATACAGATCATTGTCTTTATCACCATCAGCATCAAAAAATACTGCGGCCATATCTTCGTAAGCTTTATCAGCAGCAAATGCAGTTTGCTTTTTTTCTGTAAAGGAACCGGCTGCATTTTGCAGCATTAATTTTCCTTCAACACCTGCGGCGCCACCAATAAAAATATCTTGTTTACCATCGCCGTTAACATCAGCAGCGGCGTAGTACGGGCCTTTGCGGCTGCATTTGTAAGGTATTAAAGGTTCTCTTTTAAAATCTATATAATCGTTTTCAACCTGTGTGTATTTTATTTTATTTTGGGCAGATATGTCAGTAAATAAAAAAGATTTTTTTTCTGTGGCAGGTGCGGCAGGTTTTGCATCGCTCTCATAAACCGTTAATACCTGGTTGGCATTTACGTTTTCTATAATAATTTTTTTAAGCGAAGGAAATGTTATTTCAACTTTTGGAATAATTGTTTCTGCCCCGGTACCAAAATGCAATACATGTTCCATAGTAGATAAAAACCCACGTTGCGGATTGTAATGCTGCAGTTGTATTTGCCCTTTAGCATCAGTTAATTTTACTGTTGCACCATATACTTCTTCTTTTGAAGTTGGGCTGCCAAAAATTTTAAACCTTAAAAAATTTGCAGCACCGGCATTATCAGTTGTATTGTTTTTAAAAACAAAAGCTGCATCATCTACATTGTTAACCACTAAATCCAAATCACCATCATTATCTAAATCGGCATACGCTGCACCGCTGCTAAAAGATGGCGGCTCATCCATCCATGTATCTGTATAATTATCAAATTTTAAACTGCTGTTATTGTGATACAGATGATTTTTTATTTTTACAGATGGTATGCTTTGCAACCATTTGTCCAGATCAACACTTTGTCCACGGTTCATGGAATTTATAATTGAATCGAGAATAAAAACTTTATAATCCCAGTCGGTAATATCACGTTTTAATCCATTGGTTACATAAATGTCTTTCCATCCGTCGTTATCCAAATCTGCAATTAACGGAGCCCAGCTCCATTCTGTTTCGGCTACGCCTGCATGGCTGGCTATTTCGCTGAATGTTCCATCGGTATTATTTAACTGTAAACTGTTTCTTGGGTACTGATAAAATAAATTAAACTTCAGCAACAGCTGAAACTTATCGTAATTCTGGTTTACGGCAAATAATTGTTTTTGCCTGGTGGGTTCTTCTACTGCCATATCCACCACATAAATATCTTCAAGCCCATCGTTATTAATATCACCAATATCGCTGCCCATTGCCGAAAAACTGGTATGGCTTACATAAGAAGTGAGTTTATCTGTAAAAGTGCCGTTCTTATTATTGATAAAAACAAAATCAGGTTTATTAAAATCGTTGGCAACATAAATATCCATCCACCCGTCGCCGTTTAAATCAGCAAGCGAAGCACTTAATCCAAATGCATGTGTAATAAGGCCGGCTTTTTTTGTAACATCAACAAATTTCCCTCCACGGTTTTCGTACAACCTGTCGCTTGTATTAACGGTTGTGGTATCTTCTACATAAATTAATTTACCATTTTCCATCCGGGCTGGTATCGTCATCGATTTGCTGAAATCATCCTGGTGGTTTACAAAAAAAACATCTTTATCGCCGTCGTTATCATAATCAAAAAAGTAAGACTGAATAGAATAACTCACGTCTTCTAAACCATATTCTGCCGCTTTGTTGGTAAACGTTAAGTTGCGGTTGTTGATGTATAAAATTTTCTTACGCAGTTTAGGATCTTTAAAACCAGATTTACAAATGAAGATATCTAAATAACCATCGGCATTAACATCCACCATGTTTACACCGGTTTTAATTCCTTCGCCACCATTAACGCCGGCATTATCTGTAATATCCTGAAATTTAAAATTGCCCAGGTTAAGGTATAATTTATTGTAACCTCTTGTTGATGAAAAATAAATATCGGGCAAGCCATCATTATTAATATCGCCAATGCTTACACCGCCGCCGATGTATAAATTTTCGTACAGGTACATAAACATGGTGGCGTCTTCAACAATATCATTCCTGAAATTTATACCAGTACTTTGAGGCGATAAAAGCGTAAACTTTTTTTGTTGTGCATTTGCAGCATCAGCAAATAAAAGCAATAATAAAAAATAAAAACAACGATACAGTTTTGGCATAAAAATTATTTAATAATTGCTGCAGGATACAAAAGGTTGATAATGTATTTACCAATTGCTTTGCCCTGCAATACACTTATACGTGCTGTTTCGGGATAATGGATACCGCCATAAACACGGCTGGTTGATGATTGTAATGATGCTTCGTAAAAAGATTTAAACGAACGGGAGCCCTGGCCAAAAGGTATTTCTGTTCTGTCGGTGAATGCAAAATTTTCTCCCAGTAACGCAGTAAGTATTGTGGCTGCCGAATTTGAAACAACAGCATGGCCGCTGGTAAATTCAGGGAATGGTGGTGTTTGAATAAAGGGCACCCAGTTACGGTCTACACTGCGGTTAATAATTGTTATGGGGCGAATTAAATTGGTTCGGTATTTTTCGTCCCAGCAACTGATAAAACCATCATAAATACCAATGGCTGTAAGTGCATACACCTGTGATGCTTTTGCAACAGTGATATTTTTTTGAACACATGCCTGCTGTGCTATCATTAACCAATGCCCGCCGGGAGAAATTTTATGAATAAAAAAATTAAGGTGGCCAATATTGGAAGAAACATTTGGATTATCATCCCAATACAAAGCGGTGGCTTTTCTACCACTGTCTAAATTTTTGCCAATGTTATAACACTCCATCATTGTTTTGTAAAACATCGATTTTTTTGAAGTGCTGAAAACTAATTTTTCTTTAGGTGAAAATTGCGATGGCTTGGTTAATGTTAATGGCCTGATAGTATTCCAGTGCGGTTCTAATCCCTGGGCATAATCTAACGGCGTGGGTTGCCAGTCGGCGGGTTTATTGGTAATTACATACCGCATTAATCCCCGGCTTTTTAAATAATTATCTCTTTTTGTCCATGCAATAATACTGTCTGCAACGGTGTGGCCATACTGAATAGAATTTTTATTAAGTGTTGTATCGGGCAGCAGCAGTAAAGAATCGGTAAAAGATTTGCGCCAGTTTTCAATTTTATATTCGGTACCTACCAAAGCCTGCGCTACATAAGAAAAAGCAACAGCGGCTGCAATAAAATTATCTGCTTTAATATTTTGCTGTAAAGATGGAATAGCTTTTAACCCGTTTAATTTTCCAGCTAATGATGGCATCGAAGGATCATCTAATCTAATACATTCATAAAAAGCAATATTGGGATATACATAAATGCGGCTGGCAACCGGAGGTGTAAACAAATCTTCCATTACAGTATTAACCAAAAGATTGTTGAGGTGGTGCAATACCTGCTCTTTTTGCTGGGCAAAACCTTTGCTGGTAATCAATAATAAAAGAATGGATAAAAAAATAAGTACAATCCTCTTATTAATTTTGTTAAGGTTCATTTGCGGAAAGTTTGGTAACAGTTAAACAAATTTAAAATAAATAGTTGGTGTTTGGGTTTTCTGTTTTGCATAGGTTTAAAATAAAAAAACCGCTTCGGGATGAGAGAAGCGGTTTAAAAAAATTGTTGTGAATTTATCTTACCAATTTCAACTCTTTAATAATGTTACTTGCCCCACCTAATTTATCAATACACCATAATACATAGCGGATATCAACACAAATGGTGCGGTTTAAATCTTTATCAAAAGCAATTTTATGGCTCAATGCCTCGTAGTTACCATCAAAAGCAAGACCTAATAAATTACCATTAGCATCAATAACGGGGCTGCCGCTGTTACCACCTGTAATGTCGTTGGTAGTAATAAATGTTACTACCAGATCATTCCTGCTTTTATCAATGTACTGGCCAAAATCTCTTTTCTTTAATAACTCAATTTGTTTAGCGGGCAAATCAAATTCATAATCGCCGGGAATATATTTTTCTAAAATTCCTTTAGCTGTACATACATAATCATAATGTACCGCATCACGGGGGTTATAACTTTTTACATTACCGTAACTTACCCTCATACTAAGGTTAGCATCAGGATACATTTTTTTTACGGCTGCAGGGTTCATCTCCATAATACCTTTCATATATGCCTTACCCAACTCATTATTTTTATTTAGAAAAACAGTATAGAGCGAAGCGTATTTAGAATTGTAATTATTTAAAAAAGCGCTGGCAAAAGCAAAAGCCGGATCGCTTTGTAGTGCAACTGCAGTAGGGTCGGACGCAAAAGTTCCCCATTTTGTATCGTCCAGTAACATTGTTTTTAAAAACATATCTTTTGACCAGTTTTTAAAAGCAGCTTCCTCTTTAAGACTGCCAAAAGTTCCCTTCATACTTTCGTAAAAACCAACCGGGTGCTGATTTTTGTCTATATCATTATAAAACATCATGGCCACTGAGGCGGCAATTTTTTCATCACTTACCAAATCTTCACTTTCTTTAAAAGCATTACGGCCTGCAGTAGCCGCTTCAACAGCTTTTCTTAAATCAGCGGCTGTAGTGCTTGGCTTTAATAATTTATCTTCTAAAGATTTTAATGAAGCTGCAAAGGCTGCCAATGGCGAACCCATAATACCTTCATTTAAATACTGGCGCTGTTTGCTGTACGGCGTCCATGCTGCATAATTTTTTGCATAATCTCTAAAAATATTTTCGTAATCAAGTTTACCTTTTGCCCAGGTAATAAATTGTGCTTCGTAAGTTTCCTTTTGCTGCTGTGTTTTAAATTTAATTAACTGTTTTGTTTCGCCATCAAAAAATTTCCAGTAGTTGGCAACAGTGGCATAGTTACCGGCAAGTTTTAATTTTACTGCAGGATCTTTAATCATTTCGGCATGCATGTATTTTAAGCGCATATCTCTTAAATTAACCAAAGAAGGATTTTCAGTTTCGTTTTTTAATTTAATGCCGTAGCTGGTTTCGTAACGGTTGGTACTGCCGGGGTAGCCATATATCATTGCAAAGTCGCCATCTTTTACTCCCTTTAAACTAACAGGCAAAAAATGTTTTGGTTTTAATGGTTTGTTAGCAGTACTGTAATCAGCAGGTTTGCCGCTGGCATCGCCATAAACTCTGTACACCGAATAATCGCAGGTATGCCTTGGCCATTCCCAATTATCTGTGTCTCCACCAAATTTGCCAACAGCTTCGGGAGGTACACCAACAATACGAACATCCCTGTACACTTTATATACATACATTAAAAACTGGTTGCCTTTAAACATACTGTATATCCTGCCATTCAATCCGTTTTCTTTATCCAGTACTTTATCGGTAATAGTTTTATATACATCTTGTATTTTTTTTGTTCTTTCATCCCAGCTTAATCCTTTAACAGCTTCTTCTACTGCTGCGGTTACATCCACAATCCTGTCTAAAAACTGCACAGTTAATTCAGTTTGAATTTCCTGGTCTTTATTAAAAGCATAAAAACCATCTCTTAAATAATTATGCTCAACGGTGCTTGCTTTTGCTATAGCATCGTAACCGCAATGGTGGTTGGTAAATACTAAACCTTCGGCACTTACTACTTCGGCGGTGCAACCCCGGCCAAAAAATAAAATAGCATCTTTTAAAGAAGATTTGTTAACGGAATACAATTGTTCTTTGGTAAGTTTAAGTCCACGTTTTACCATATCGGCATAAACCTGTTCGCCCAATATCATGGGCAGCCACATACCTTCATCGGCACTGGCTTTAAATAACGAGATTGATAATGCAATCGCTAAAAAAATCTTTTTCATTACGTTGTAGTTTTTAGAAAACAAATTTACTCAATATTTATTCTAACAGTTATATCATATTTTTTAATGGTTACTTTATATCTATTTTTTTCAAAACATAATCTTCTGCATTTCCCTCTTTAGGGGATAGGGGTTGGTTCTTATTGTTTATATTTGCCATTAATAACCAAGCACTCTAAATGGCCATATTCGATTTTAAATTGCCTGCTTCTATTGCCCATGCTTTACACTTACCTGTAAGCGACCCACGGCGGCAACAAATTAAGGTGCTAAAAAAATTATTGCGAAAAGCAAGATTTACCGAGTTTGGCCAGCGCTACCGCTTTGATGAAATTTTATTAAGCCGCCACCCTGGCAAAAAATTTCAGCAATTAGTACCCACCTATAATTACAATAAAATTTACGATGCCTGGTGGCATAAAGCAAAAGATGGCATACCGGATGTTTGCTGGCCGGGAGTAATAAAATATTTTGCATTAAGCAGTGGTACCAGCGATGCTACCAGTAAATTTATTCCTATAACAAAAGAGCTGATAAGAAGCAATATTATTACCAGCTTTAAACAATTATTAAGTTTAACCAAGTACCAGGATGTGCCCAAAAGTGCAGTAGGTAAAGGCTGGTTGATGCTGGGCGGCAGTACACAATTACAAAAAGGTGCTACTTATTATGCTGGAGATTTAAGTGGCATACAACAAAAAAATATCCCGTTTTGGTTTCAGGGATTGGGCCTGTACAAACCCGGCAAAAAAATTGCCCGGCAAAAAGACTGGGGAAAAAAATTAGAAGAAATTGTAACGAGCGCACCCAACTGGGATATTGGATTTATTATCGGTGTGCCGGCGTGGCTGCAATTATGCATGGAAAAAATTATTGAAAGATATAAGCTTAACAATATTCACGAGATATGGCCCAACCTTTCGTTTTATGTACATGGCGGTGTGGCTATGGAACCGTACCGAAAAGGATTTGAAAAATTATTAGGCAAGCCGCTTACTTATATAGAAACTTATTTGGCCAGCGAAGGTTTTTTGGCTTATCAAAACCGGCAGGATACAAGAGGTATGCACCTGGCATTAAACAACAATATTTTTTTTGAGTTTGTGCCTTTTGATGATAATAATTTCGACAGCGAAGGTAACATGGTGGATGAGCCTGAAACATTAATGATTCATGAAATTGAAGAAAATAAAGATTACGCTATTTTAATAAGTACCAATGCCGGTGCCTGGCGCTATGCCATTGGCGATACAATAAGGTTGGTGGATACTGCAAGAAGTGAAATAGTTATTACAGGGAGAACAAAACATTTTTTAAGTTTAGTAGGCGAGCATTTAAGTGTAGATAATATGAACAAAGCCATTGAAATGGTGAGTGAAGAATTAAATATTTCTATTCCTGAATTTACGGTGGCTGGTGTACCACACGGCAACTTTTTTGCACACCACTGGTTTGTGGCTACTGATGATAAAGTAAATGCCGTTACTTTAGCCGCAATGATCGATGATAAACTAAAAGAACTGAATGATGATTATGAAGTGGAACGCAAGCATGCATTAAAAGATGTAATTGTAGATGTAATGTCCGAAAAAAGTTTTATGGATTTTATGAAAGCAAAAGGAAAAGTAGGCGGGCAGCATAAATTTCCACGGGTATTAAAAGGAAAAATGCTGGAAGACTGGCAAAAGTTTTTAAAAGGCGAAAAGGTTAGTTGAAAAATCAACAGGCAATAAGCAACTGGCAAAAATAATTAGCATCATCTTTTTTCCCTTTTATTTTTCTCCTCTTAGCAAAAAATATAATTGCTTTAAGCTTTCTTCTCTTACCCAAATTTTTATTCTAACTTCAAACCTAAACTATTTTTTTTAATGATTGATGCCGTTATTAAAGGCCTTGCCATTAGTTTGTTACTGATTTTTTCGGTTGGGCCTGTAATATTTACTATAATAAAACAAAGCATTAACCATGGCAGGCGTGGGGGTTTTAGTTTTGTAGCAGGTGTTTGGCTCAGCGATATTATTTGGGTAATACTTAGTGTAAGTTTTAGCGAAGCGATAAAAACTTTATTGCATTTTAAAATACCTATTGGCATTGCCGGCTGCAGTTTTTTAATTGGTATGGGTATTTATTTTGCTTTTATAAAAAAGATAGCACCACGCCGTATGCAGGAACCTGTAGAAATTGCAGGAGATGTAATTACTTCCACAGGAAAAAAAACAAATTATTTCGCAATATTTACTTCTGGTTTTATAATTAACACCCTTAACCCTGCGGTTATTTCTTTTTGGGTATTGATGGCGGCATCGCTTTCGACAGTTTATTCATTTACCGAACAGGTAGTTATTTTTTGTACTTGCCTTGGTATAAATATGCTGGCCGATGCAGGCAAAGTTTTAGGCGCCGGCAAACTGGGCAAAAAATTAAGCGATAAAAATATTCTGCTTATCAACCGTATATCGGGGGTCTTATATTTAATTTTTGGGGCAGTTATTTTAACCGGTATTATTTATACATTGGTAAAAGATTAACAGTATATTTTCATTAGCCATTTTTGTATTTTCTATTTTGTACAATGAAATTATTTTTACCCATACTGTTGTTATTTACTGGTGCAGCATTTTCTCAATCTGCCGATTTTATAGTTTTAAAAAAGAAAGGTAAAACCATACAAACCTTTTATGCCGGAACCAGCATTGCATTTACCACGGTAAGCGGTGCATACATCAATGCACAAATTAATGGTATAAAAAACGACAGCTTGTTTTTACAGGAATTCATCATTCGTTATTTACCCACAACCATTGGCACCTATATTATTGACACAGCCGGCAGTTACCACTATACATTTCATTACAACCAAATAAAAGCAATTGGGCGAAAAGAAAAAAAAGGATTCAATACAAAGAGCAGTGGTGCAAGTTTATTTGGCGGCGGTGTCTTGCTCACTTTAGCAAGTGGTGTGGTGTTTTTGGTTGACAGAAAAAATTTTAGCGCCCCATTATTAATTGCTTCGGCTGCATTAGGTACGCTGGGTTATTTTTGGGCCACAAGTGGCAGAGATGGATTGGCTATTGGAAAAAAATACCGATTGGTTTATATGGATATGAGCAATAACAAAAGGTAAACATTTATATTGCACAAAATTTAACCTTCAATACCAGATCATTTTGAAAACTATTTGGCCGGCAGTAAAAAAGATATTTTTAGTAGTGTTTATAATTCATGTAGGCTGGTTTTTATTTTTTGTGTTTACCAATTTTTCCGGTGCAGTTGAAATAAAAGAATTTAAATGGAAGCTGCTGATATTAATGGGCATTATTGCCGCTACCGCCATTATATATTTTATCTGGTTAAAAAAAATAAAAATAGTAAAAAAAATACTGGCACTAACCTGGAAAATTATTTTTACCGGCTACATTGCTTTCTTTATTTATTTTTTAATTGGTTTTATTTTTAATCCTCCGGTAACATTAACCCAACTCGGCAGTATGGTACAGGGCAATGGTTTATCAAGAGATTATATCAGTTACAGTGCCATGGGCCCCAATATTAAACTGGCAGTAATTGCAAGCGAAGATCAATTGTTCCCCGACCATGATGGCTTTGATATTAAAGCCATAAAGCTGGCCATGAAATACAATAAACGGCATCCTAATAAAACAAGAGGTGCCAGTACCATCAGCCAGCAAACAGCAAAAAATATTTTTTTGTGGCAGGGAAGAAGTAAATTAAGAAAAGGCCTGGAAATGTTTTTTACTTTTACTATTGAAACAGGCTACAGCAAAAAAATAATTTTAGAACGCTATTTAAACATTGCCGAAATGGGCCGTGGTATTTTTGGTGTACAGGCCGCTGCAAAAAAATATTTTAATAAAGATGCTAAAGATTTAACCCGTGGCGAAGCTGCACAAATTGCCGCCAGTTTACCCAACCCAAAATTATATTCGGTAAAACCATTAAGCAGGTATGTGGCCAGCCGTTACGATGATATTATGCGGCAGATGAATAATTTGCAACAGGATGCGGATGTGCAACAATTAATCCGTTAAGTCTGTTTCAATTTCATTTATGCCAGATTGTATAAATCCAGGATAGTTATCAACACTTTTTTTCAATGCTGTCACTTTTATTTTCCTTTCATCTTTATCAGTAAGATGATTAAGGTAAGTATGATACAACAGAAATATAAGAGACCGGTTAAATTCATCCAGCTTATCATCCTGCATTATTTTTTTTGCCTGTTCTTCAAACAATAACCTGTCTTTAGATTCACTTAAAGCTTTACCAATTCTCCAAACGGTACCATTGTAGTGATTATCAGAAGTATTAAAAGAACGAAGGCATAAACCAAGCATCATGTCTGTAACATTAATATCCAACACTTCCAGTTCTTTGATATAAGTTTGCCGTTTGCCCCATGCATAACTCCCATCAGATTGTCTGTCAAATCTGTCATTCATTATATCCAGGTGTGTTCTTAAAAAAATATCCCAGCTATATGTTTCTGCTGCTAACATCGCAATATTCCAGGCATGTAATCTTGGCGACTCATCCATACTGCACATCCCCATTACCCTGCGACTTCTCTTTATTTCCAAAGCTTTTTGTTTACTAACGAATGCAGCAACCAGCTCTTCAACACCATCATCGCCACCACCATTTTTTGAGTACGATGCTGTAAGTCCCATTACTTTTTTTATTACAAATTCATTGGTAATTAAACTATCAATTGCAAACTTAATTTTTGGAGTACTTAAATATTCATATTCATAATTATTTTTACTTTTCTTAATCTTCATTTTGTTATTTAGAAAAGTGTTCAGTTCTTTATAAAGAGGATTTTCATTGGCGAAATAGAAAAACCTGTCTGAAACCTTATCTGTTAAAAATACTTTAGCAGATGTGTCAATCATGCAATCTATATATTGTACTAACCTGGCGTAGTTATCAGGAATTACTGATTGAAATAAATTTCTGGCAACATAAATACATTCGATACTGTTATATTCATGGAATTCTCTTTTTTCTTCAAAATTATAAATCCACTCACCGGCAGTTAAAGATTTTTTTTTCGAAAGTAAGTAGTTCATGTTAAAGCCTTTTAATGCATTACCTGTCAAGTATTGTTTTTTACCATCATCTTCCTGTGGCAATTGCACTACAAGTAAATTACTATCAACTTTTTCAATTAAAGAATTAAAATTTGCTACCAAAGAATCAAAATTTATATTCGATTTAAGTGCTTTAACTATTGTTGATAAATCATTTGTTTTACTGGAAAAATTTACAGAATAGCATTTTGCCTGAGGGTAGGCATAATATTTTTTATTTAAGTCGCAGGTTTTAAATTTTAAGTTTAAAGAATCTACAACAAACTTTAATGCATTAATATCCTGATCAGAATAAATTAAACCATTTGAATTTTTATTAAACTCGGAAGGAACGGCTGTTGTATCTGTAGTGGTAATTTTAGGAGACTGGCCCTGGCAACTTAAAATAGTTACAGATATAAAGCTGGCGCAAATTAACTTTCTCATAAAAGGGTTTTGCATTTAAAGATGCAAGCACTACTATTATTGCACAAAAAATTACAAAGAATTGTTAATTGCATCAATCGCCTTCCCCAGCCTTTCCTCATAACCCCCGCTAATATCCACCCACGGCACATTTTGGTTAACCATAATATCTTTATAGTGATGATAAAGTTTTTGCCTGTTTTCTAAATCGGGATATTCTCTTAATTCATCTTTTACCCACGGCAAATCTATATTGCAGAGTAAATACAGATCATATTTTCTTTCTACAATACGGTTTAATATCCAGTGATGGCATTTGCCAAAAACAAATTCACACCAAACTTTCATTACATACATGTCGGTATCAAAAAAAACTGTTGATGGTTGATGGTTGATAGTTGGTAGTTTGGTAAGGCCTGTATCCTCCTGCAAAAGTTGCCCCTTTGCAATGGTTAATAAATTTTCAAAAGTATAATCGGTGCCGTTTTTTAAAAGGTATTCTCTTGCATATTCTTTTACCCAAATGGTTTTATAATGTGTTGCAAGCTGCTCACACAAAGTGCTTTTGCCTGTACTCTCGGGGCCAATTATTACAATTTTTTTCATCGGTTATTTTTTGGAAGATTTTTCCACATGGGTTTTGTTTTTAAAACTTCTTTATACACAGCGCAATTTTTGTCGTGTGCACCGGGTAAATAACCGGTACTCATTAAAAACTCATTCACAATTTCGCCGCCGGTAAACTTAAAAGTTTGCTTAAATAATTTCATCCACTCTTCTTTTGTTTTGGGGTGATGGTGATTTAACCAGTTTTTAAAAGAAGCCGATTCTTTTTGTATCAGCAAAATTGCTTTTGCATTTTCTATTGCAGCATTTACTTTTAATCTGTTGCGGATGATACCGGCGTCATTTAATAAACGTTCAATATCTTTTTCTTTATAAGCAGCCACTTTTTTTATGCTGAAGTTGTGGTAAGCTTTTCTAAAGTTTTCCTGTTTGTTTAAAATTGTTGTCCAGCTGAGGCCCGCCTGGTTTATTTCTAAAATTAACCGGCAAAATAATTCATCATCACTTTCAATAGGAAAACCATAATGATTATCGTGATAAACTTTATGAACTGTTTGTTCACCGGGTTTAAGCGAATTTGTAAAAGTGCAATAACTCATGATTTATTTTTACTTTTTTTCATCCATTCAAATAATCCAAGTACTGCCATTATAAGCAGCACTAAGTAATACACACTCGTAAATACATAATGCTTTACAAAATACAAAGGTATTGATGCAATGTTGGTAGCGATCCACCAGTACCAGCTTTCTACTTTTTTCTTTGTCATTAACCACATGCCGGTAAAAGCTGTTGCACTTGCAAAGGCATCGGCCCAGGGTATTACACCATCATAAAATTGTTTTTTAAAATAAGTAAGAATTAAAAATATGGTAATATAAAAGAATAGAAAAAAAGCAATTTGTAACAGCCATTCTTTTTTAGTGGATTTAGTAACATGAAGTGCAATTTCTTTTTTAGTATCTTTTTTCAACCACATATACCAGCCAATAATACTCATAACGGTGTAATAAAAATTTACACCCGCTTCTCCAAATAAATTTCCTTTTACACTTATGTAGATGTAGATAATAGTATTTATTAACCCAACCGGATAAACTAAAATATTTTCTTTACGGCTGTACCAAACACTTGCAATGCCGGTAAAAACAGCAATATATTCGTACCAGCGTGTATTTTGAATATCTGCAATAAACTGCTCGTAAATTTGTAGTAAGCTCAAAATATTTTTTTATAAATGTACTTAATAATTATTCCTGTATTTTCTCATGGGTCTCAGATAGCGTATCCCTTTTGATATTTGAAACCTGGTAGCCACCTGCTGCCATTGATTATTATTAGTGCGCCAAACCAAGAAATGTAAATGCGGAAATAAAGTATATCCGGTTTTGCCGCTTAATGCAATGTGCTGATCCTGTTTTACGGTATCACCTACATTTACCAATGCACCATTAAACTGCAGGTGCCAGTAACCGGCACGGCTGCCATCGGCATGCTGTATTACAATTACATTTCCAAAGGGCCGGTATTTTTTATTCCAGCCGCCTTTATCGCCATCTTCTTTTACACGAATAACAACACCATCTCTTGCTGCAGTAACTACAGTTCCTCTTTTCATTTTAAAATCTAATGCTGCCCTGTTTTTGTGTGAGTATTTACTAAAATAACCCTGTACCAATAAATGTTTTTTATTTTTTTCATAGGGAAGATGATAGACAAAACTGGTATCATCTTTAATAATACCTTTTTGCAACAGCTTAATTTGTTTACGCTGTGGATTATTGCTTACCGAACAGCTTGTAAAAAAAGCTACTGCAATTAATAAAGTAATATTTATTTTATCTGTACTCATTTTAAAAAAAACTGTTTGTAAAGATAAAAGTAAAACACATTATGCTGCAGTAATAAATTAATGTATATTCAACAATAAACGAAAGTTGTTATCATATAAAACACTGGACAATGTTTAAAAAGATAAGTTTTATTTTACTGCCGGTATTTTATATTGGCGCAGGCCTCAATCATTTTTGGCACCCCATTAATTATTATACAATAATTCCTGATTATTTGCCTAACCCGGTTTTTATAAATTTATTTTCTGGTGCTGTAGAAATTATTTTAGGTGTATTATTTTTATTTGCTGCAACAAGAAAAATTGCAGCGTATGGAATAATTGCCCTGCTCTTTGCATTTATACCGGCGCACATTGTTATGATACAAAATGGTTTTTGTTTAACTAATGGCTTTTGTTTGCCGGTGTGGGCATTATGGTTGCGCTTATTTCCTTTGCAGTTTTTATTAATGTGGTGGGCATGGAAATGCCGTAAATAATTTTACTTACGGCATTACATTACTATCGATTTTTTATTTTGTAAGTCTGTACACCACCACTGCATTGCAGGAAAATAGATTTTTTGCATTTTCTGAAAGTGATGGATTATTGGGAACAGTAATAACATTTTGCGGCAGCACATAGCCGGGTGTTACGCTTACAATAAATCTTTTTATTGCGTAAATAACGTCCATCTTAATATCGTAACTGAGTAAATTAAATTTTTTACTGGTTTCTGTTACCATTTGCTGCGATGGTGGCAGTAAAGGAAAACCATTATTTTTATAATAAGTACGTGTAAAATTTTGTGTACCGGCATTGGCAACTACAGCAGGTTTTATTAAAAAAACATTTTGCTTTTTTACAAATTTAAACTGATGATCAATACCGGCATTGGCAAAATAATCAATATCATCTTTAGCAAAAGCTGCACTTACCCCTGTATTAATATTTACAATTTTATTTAAATAAGAAAGAGTAAAACCTGCCTGGCCCTGTTGTACAGCCTGCACTAATTTACTCTGATCTTTATAAAAAAACTTATCTGCTGTAATGGTACCTGCAACACCTTTCTTTTTACCAAAGCTATACGTTGCATTTATAATTGTGGCAGCATACTCAAAATTGGTATTGCTGTTTTTAATAAAAATAAAAGTAGGCGTAACAGAAAAATGTTTACCGGCCTGTA
This sequence comes from Ferruginibacter sp., assembly GCF_031430955.1. GTDB lineage: Bacteria > Bacteroidota > Bacteroidia > Chitinophagales > Chitinophagaceae > Ferruginibacter. The sequence goes on along the minus strand of NZ_JANPCM010000666.1, from coordinate 4,247 downwards.
TAATTACTGTAGGTAAAAAAGCGCTGCTTTTTAGACTGTCGGTACGGCCATAATAATGAAGCCGTGAAGAATAGGCAGCACCGGCGTAAATACTTATTTTTTCTTTTTCTTTTGTACTGTCTGTAACAGTTGCAGTATCTGATGCAGCATTTTGTGCTACACTAATAATTGTACAGCAAAAAACTAAAGTAAATAATATTGCTGTGGGAAGGATTATTTTTTTCATAAGTTAAAAAATTGTTGGGTAAAAAATAGCCGCTGATTAATAGCGGCTATTTTATTATTGCAGCCGCCTGGTTATTGATTACCTGCGGCGGCTTTTGTTTGTGATTGTACTTTTGCATCTGCTTTTACGCTTCCTTTTGTTTGTGCAGCTGAACTTGTTGTTTCTTTTGCAGTGGTAGAAACTTCTGATTTTGTTTCTTTAACTGCTTCTTTTGTTACAGCTTTTGTTTTGTCAGCGGTTGCATTAATTTCTGAACCTGCTTTTTGATCAACCCCAACATTTGCATCTGCTTTTACAGAGGTATTTGCTGATTGATTAGCCGATGCATCATTATTATTTGCTGATGCATTGCCTTTAGTTTTAGCATCTGCAGATACACCTGTGGATGCATTTACTTTTGTTTTACCTGCTGCGGCTGTTGTATTTTTTACAGAGCCGGTTGTAACAGCAGCAACATTTTTTGTAGTTGCTACAGTTGATTGTGTAACATTTTTAGTAGCTGCTGTGGTACTTTGTACAGCCGATGTTGCTGCGGCTGTATTTGCAGTAACGCCAACTGTGGCTTTTGTTGTACTGCTAACTGCTGATGTTAATTGTGCTGATGCTGAGGTAACGCATAATGCTGCTGCCGCAACAAATAAAAATTTTACTTTGTTTGTTTTCATAAAAGTGTTTTTAGTGATAAAATATTTACACAGGATAATTTTCAAATACTGTGCCAAACAAAAGATGATACAAGATTTAAAAACGCAGCCTGTTAATTAGAAAAAACTTTTAAAAAATACGATATTATATTTTTTTTGGTTTTTGTTTTAGAATAAAAAAAGAGGAGACAGTTTAATCACAATTTTATTTTTTACAAAAAACTGACAAAGCTTTTTTTAATACTATTTTATTGCTTTATAATATTTGCCTGGCCGCAAATAGATAATTCCTTTTTTAGTTATAAACCTTGTAGCAATATTTTTACCGGCTGCATCATATACCTGAAAATGCAAATGCGGAAATGCAGTATAGCCTGTATTGCCGCTGTAACCAATATGCTGCCCCTGCTTAACAGTATCGCCAACGTTCACCAGTACACCATCTTTTTTTAAATGCCAGTACATCGCTTCACCGCCATCATCATGTTTTATTATTATGTGGTTACCCTGCGATAAATAGTCGTCTTTTAATCCACCTGCATCACTGTCTTCTTTTATTGCAGTTATCAAACCGGCTCTTGCTGCACAAATTTTACTGCCCTTCTTCATTTTAAAATCTAAGCTGATTTCATTTTTATGGCTCATCTTACTGTTATATGCCTGTATCAATAAAAATTTACTGCCAGTTGCATATGGTAAAGTATATACCGGGCTGTTATCTGGTTTTACCCTGCTACCTTTTAAATCGTAAATTTCTTTATCGGTTAATTGTGCGTTAGCTACGGAATAAAATGTAAGTAATAAAAAGATAAAATAATATTTCATATAAAATATTTTATTCAAGATAAAAAGTTTTTAGTAAAACATAATTAAAGCTCAATAAAGATATGTTGTACACGAGTGCCCTTCGTTTCTCTCAGGATAAACTCTGCCACCGAAGATGAATATAGAAATATCGCTCGGCATAAAAGAAATAAAAAAGCACCCTTTAACAGAGTGCTTTACTAATAAACTAATTAACCAATCAACTATTCAGCTTCCGCCACCACTTCTTTCACCTCAGGTATCATTCGTTTCATCATACCTTCAATACCTGCTTTTAATGTTATGGTGCTTGATGGGCAACCGCTGCAACTTCCCTGCATGGCTAAGTTAACGGTGCCGTTTTCGTAGCTTTTAAATTGTATGGCGCCGCCATCCATTTCAACGGCAGGCTTTACATAATTTTCTAATAATTCTTTTATACGTTTTACCACATCATCATCATCGGCATGTACTTCGTTGGTGTTGGTATTTTTCATGGCAGCCACCTCTTCATCATTAACCACCGCTTTGCCTTCTTCTAAATAATCTTTTAAAAATTGTTTTATGGTAGGAATTACATCCTGCCAATCGGCCATGTCGGCAGTTTTAGTAAGTGTAATAAAATTGCTGGCAATAAAAACTGCTTTTATAAAAGGAAAAGTAAACAGCTCCTGCGCCAATGGTGATGGGCCTGCACTTGCTTCATCTGCAAAATCAATACTCTTACCGGGATATAATAATTTATTGGCTACAAACTTCATTGTTTCCGGGTTGGGTGTCATTTCGGTATAAATGCTCACTACGGTGTTTCCTGTCTTTATCATAAAATGATATTTTTATTCACTGCAAATTTAATAAGATTTGCCGTGGTTTTAAGTTAAAAAGGTTTTGGGGGAGATATTTTTCGGATTTCGAAAGACAATGGCCCGCAGATTACGCTGATTACGCAGATGAAATCCAGTGCTTGATTTTCTGCGACATCTGCGTAATCAGCGGGCAAATTTCTATTCTACAATCCTCAGCTTAGCATAATTCAACATAATCTTCTTTTCTCCATTCAATTCAAAATTTACAGTTGCAATAGGATTATGTGCAGCGCCTTCCATTTTCATCACTTCTCCAAAACCAAATTTTTGATGCTCTACTTTTTGCCCGGCCTGTAAATTGCTGGTATCGCTGGCCACAAAATCGGGAGCAGGTGTATGTTCAATAGTTTTGTTTTGAGGCTTTGGTGCCATGTAAGATGGCGTTGCAGTTTTACCCGGAGGAGCGCCATATTGTTTTGCTGCATTTGCTGCTGCAGAAGATTTGCCGCCCCAGGCATTGCCACCGCCGCTAAAACCACGGTTCATCCTTTCGAAAGCGCCGCCGCTGTTACCGGCATTTTTTGTACCGCCACCGGCATAACTTTTATCTAAATGTTCTTCGGGTATTTCTTCTAAAAAGCGGCTGCTGTCGTTTTGCTGCAACTGGCCAAACCGATAGCGGGCATTGGCGTACGTTAGCCACAGTTTATGCTTGGCTCTTGTGATGGCTACATAAAATAGACGGCGCTCTTCTTCTAATTCTTCTCTTGTGTTAATGCTCATCGCATTGGGAAAAAGTGTTTCCTCCAATCCTCCAACAAACACTACGGGAAATTCCAAACCTTTTGCAGCATGTATCGTCATTAATTTTACCACATCGTTATCGCCTTTGTCATCATCGGCATCGGTGAGTAAAACAATTTGCTGCAAATAACCACCCAAACTTTTATCACCCACTTCACCGTCTTCTTCGTTCATCGGGGTTTCGGTAAATTCTTTGATACTGTTTAATAATTCCTGAACATTCTCATAACGGGCAAGACCTTCGGTAGTTTTATCATTAAATAATTCTTTAACAATGTTGGTGCTTTTACCCACTAAAATAGAAACATCGTAGGCATTCTTTTTTGTAAGCTCACTCTGAAACATTTTTATCATCGTAACAAAATTATCGATGCATTCTAATGTGCCGCTTTTAAAACCGTACATAGCTGCGTTGCAAAAAACTTCCCACAGCGTTAAATTATTTTCGTTGGCAAATAATACCGATTTATCAATAGTGGTTTTGCCAATACCACGTACCGGATAATTGATAATGCGTTTCAACGCTTCTTCATCCCGTGGGTTAACCACAATGCGTAAATACGCAATAAAATCTTTTACTTCTTTACGCTGATAAAAACTCATGCCGCCATAAATGCGGTAAGCTATACCCATGCGGCGCAAGGCTTCTTCAAAACTGCGGCTTTGTGCATTGGTGCGGTATAAAATGGCAAAATCTTTATTGTAATAATGATTGCGGAGTTTTTGTTCCTGTATAGTATCGGCTACGCACTTGCCTTCGTCGTTATCCGTCATGGTACGTACCAAACGGATTTTTTCGCCCTGCTCGTTATCGGTAAATAATTTTTTTTCTATCTGGTTTTTATTGTTGCCAATAACTTCGTTGGCTACACTTAAAATACTTTTGGTACTGCGGTAGTTCTGTTCCAGCTTTACCAGCTTTACTTCATCATAGTCTTTTTGAAACTGTAAAATGTTTTCAAT